>CANQTZ010000006.1 GCA_947626865.1 uncultured Clostridia bacterium | reverse complement strand
GACTATTGGAAATAATGTTGTGATAGGGGCAGGCAGTATTGTTAATAAAGATATTCCATCAAATGTAGTAGCTTGTCGGAAATCCTTGTAGGGTTATTAAACAAATAAATAATTATAATCAATAATAAAATCTAGTGAAATACTTGAAATCACTAGAGTTTAGCTGGAGCTTCCAACGGGAATTGAACCCGTGACCTCAGCCTTACCAAGGCTGCACTCTACCTACTGAGCTATGGAAGCATATTGACAATATTATACAACAACAATTTAAGAAAGTAAACACGTTGATTTAATAAATTTTTAAATTTGTAATATTTCTGTAATATAAATCTAAAAAATTCTTGAAAAATAAATGAAAATCAAATAAAATAAATTTGGTGATAGAAATGAAAGAAGAAAATTTATTTGAGAAGTGTGAAATATATTTTAGTATAGTAGAAGAATATAGGGATGAAAGCTATATAACATACAAATTAAGTCATATTCTATTTATGGTTATGTGTGGAATTATATGTGGCTGTAAAGATTTAGAAGAAATGGTTGAAGTATTAGAAAATAAAATACAAGTAATTCAAAAATATATAGAAATTGAAAGAATACCATGTTTAGCTACTTTTAGTAATATATTATCAGTATTGAATGTATTACAGGTAGAGATGTGTATAATAGGAATATGTAGAAATGTTATAAATAGTACATTGATAGTTGGAGAAGAATTAGAAAATATACAAAAAGAAGTAAGAGAAATATCAATAGATGGAAAAGCTATAAGAAGTACTAATAATTTTGGAAATCCAGAAAAAGCATTACAAATAGTAACAGCATATGATGTAAATGCAAAAATGCCGGTAGCGCAAACAGAAATAAAAGACAAAACAAATGAAATTATAGCAGGAAGAGAAATATTAAAAATGTTTGAATTGAAAAATACAATAGTAACAGCAGATGCAATACACTGTCAGAAAGAAACTATAAAAACTATAGTTGATGGAGAAGGGGATTATATAATTCAATTAAAAGAAAACCAAAAGAGCTTATATCAAGATATAAGTTTACTATTTGATGACAATTTGTCAGATAAATCAAGTTCATCTGAATATTTAGAAAGTACTACAGTAGAAATTAATGGAGGAAGGATAGAAAAGAGAAAATGCTATGTATTACCAGGATTAGAAAGTTTAAATTTTTTAAAAGATAAATTAAAGGAATGGGCAAATCTAAAGCAAATATTTTGTATAAAACGAGAAGTAGAAAAAAATGGAAATAAAAGCATGGAAAAAAGCTATTATTTAACAAGTTTAACTGATGGTCCAGAAAAATTAATGAAGTATGCTAGAAACCATTGGAAGATAGAGAGTATGCACTGGGTATTAGATGTGAATTTTAAAGAAGATAAATGTCCTGTAAAAAGCGAAAATACACAGAAAATATTAAATATGATGAGAAAAGTATCAATAAAATTACATTCTGATTATATTAAGAAAAATAATACAAAAAGGAAAACAATAATATCGAGTATTAGAAATTGTTTAACTAATGATAGAAAGTTAGAACATTTTCTAGATACAGCTTTTTATGAAGCAATGTAACATTGTTAGATATTCTAAACTAACAATGTTACAAAAATGTTACAAAATTAAAAATTTATTAAATCAACGTGGAAAGTAAAGAATTTCTATTGACTTTTTTCAAAAAAAGTTTTAAAATAATTGTTAGTTAATAATAAAAATAAAAACGAGTAAGAGAAAAAGTAGGGTAAAGGTTACTTAAAAGAGAGAATTAGTTATTAGCTGGAAGCTAATTCAAGAAAACATATCCGAAAAACTACCTCTTCAAAGTTTCTAGTGAATAAGCTAGACGGAAAAGAACCGTTATCATCTTAAAATTAAGTAAAAAATAGGATGGAACCGTGCAAAAAAATGCACTCCTAATAGATAAATTAATTATCTATTAAGAGTGCATTTTGAATTTATAAAAATAAAAGGAGGAGATATTATGATTAATGTTGCATTAAAAGATGGAACTGTTTTAAAAGTAGAAAAAGGAAGCCATATCTTTGATGTTGCAAAGCAAATTAGTGAAGGATTGGCAAGAGTTGCCACTTGTGCAGAAGTAGATGGAGCAGTTAAAGACTTAAGATATGAATTACAAGAAGATTGTAATTTAATAATTCATACTTTTCAAGAAGACGATTTAGAAGGAAAGAAGGCATATTGGCATACATCTTCGCATATTATGGCACAAGCTGTAAAACGACTATTCCCAGAAGCAAAAATTGCAATTGGTCCTGCAATTGCTGAAGGCTTTTATTATGATTTTGATGTAGAAAAGCCTTTTACAGATGAAGACAAAGCAAAAATTGAAGAAGAAATGAAAAAAATTATAAAAGAAAATTTACCAATTGAAAGATTTTCTTTACCACGAAAAGAAGCTTTAGAACTTATGAAAAATGAACCATATAAGGTTGAATTGATTGAGGATTTACCAGAAGGAGAAGAAATCAGCTTTTATAAACAAGGAGATTTTACAGATTTATGTGCAGGTCCACACTTATCAAATACTGGAAAAGTAAAAACAATTAAAATATTATCTTCTTCAGGAGCTTATTGGAGAGGGGATGAGCATAACAAAATGTTACAAAGAATTTATGCTATATCTTTTCCAAAAGCAAGTATGTTACAAGAATATTTAGATCTATTAGA
Source organism: uncultured Clostridia bacterium (assembly GCA_947626865.1). Classification (GTDB taxonomy): domain Bacteria; phylum Bacillota; class Clostridia; order TANB77; family CAG-508; genus CAG-269. The sequence continues at coordinate 33,254 of CANQTZ010000006.1, read as the reverse complement.
AGAAGCCAAAAAAAGAGATCATAAAAAATTAGGAAAAGAATTAGAATTATTTATGATAGCTCCAGAAGGACCAGGATTTCCTTTCTTTTTGCCTAAAGGAATGATATTGAGAAATGTATTAGAAGATTTTTGGAGAAAAATACATATTGAAAATGGATATCAAGAAATAAAAACTCCTGTAATATTGAATGAGGAATTATGGCACCGTTCAGGACATTGGGATCATTATAAAGAGAATATGTATACAACTAAAATTGATGATACTGATTATGGAATAAAACCAATGAATTGTCCAGGAGGAATGATTGTATATAAGAATGGAATGCATTCATATCGTGAATTACCAATTAGAGCAGGTGAATTAGGTTTAGTACATAGACATGAAAAATCTGGAGAATTAAATGGATTATTTAGAGTTCGTTGCTTTACACAAGATGATGCTCACATTTTCTGTTTACCAAGTCAAATTGAGCAGGAAATAGCAGGTGTTATAAGACTGGTTGATGAAGTATATAGTATATTTGGATTTGAATATAAAGTAGAATTATCAACAAGACCAGACGATTCAATGGGAAGTGATGAATTATGGAATATGGCCGAAAATGCATTGAAAAAAGTGTTAACAAGCTTGAATATGGAGTACGAATTAAATGAAGGAGACGGAGCTTTCTATGGTCCAAAAATAGATTTTCACATAAAAGATTGTCTAGGAAGAAGTTGGCAATGTGGAACTATACAATTGGACTTTCAAATGCCAGAAAGATTTGATTTAAACTATATTGGAGAAGATGGAGAAAAGCATAGACCAGTTATGTTACATAGAGTTATATTTGGAAGTATCGAAAGATAGAACACTATGCAGGAGCTTTCCCAGTATGGCTTGCACCAGTACAAGTAAAAATCTTACCAATCACAGACAATCAACACGAATATGCAAATAAATTGAAAGAACAATTTATGAAAAAAGGAATACGTGCATTGGTAGATGATAGAAACGAAAAAACAGGTTACAAAATTAGAGAAGCACAACTAGAAAAAGTACCTTATATGCTAATCATAGGAGAGAAAGAAAGAGAAAACAATTTAGTAGCAGTACGTTCCAGAGAAGAAGGAGACATTGGAACAATGCAAGTAGAAGAATTTATAAATAAAATATTAGAAGAAAACACGTGTCATAAGTAACCCGTCCCCAAAAGCACATCGATGTGCCGTTAGTGCCTGTCCCAAATGGCACATTGATGTACCATTTGGGACAGGCACTAAATAAAAAAGGAGTAAAGGTGTATGAAAATAGGAATTGTTGGTTTGCCCAATGTAGGCAAAAGTACGATGTTTAATAGTATTACTAAAGCAGGAGCAGAATGTGCTAATTATCCATTTTGTACCATAGAGCCAAATGTTGGTGTTGTTGGAGTACCTGATGAAAGGTTAGATGAGCTAACAAAAATGTATAATCCTCAAAAGACAACTCATGCGGTAATTGAGTTTGTGGATATTGCAGGTTTGGTTAAAGGAGCTAGCAAGGGCGAAGGATTAGGAAATAAATTTTTGTCGCATATTCGTGAGACTGATAGTATTTGTGAGGTAGTTCGTTGTTTTGAGGATTCGAATGTGGTGCATGTTGATGGTAATGTTGATCCTATTAGAGATATTGAGACAATTAATTTTGAGTTGATTTTTGCAGATATTGAAACAGTCAATAAAAGATTAGATAAGGCAAAGAAAAATTTAAAGGCAGATAAGAAATATCAACAAGAAATTGATTTATTATTGAAGATTAAAGAAAATCTAGAAAATGGAATATCAGCAAGAGCAATTGATTTTAATGATGAGGAACAAGAACTTGTTAAAGAAATGTTTTTACTTACGACAAAACCAATTTTATATATTGCTAATATTTCGGAAGAACAACTAGATAATGCAGAAAATGATGAATTAGTAAAAAAAGTAAAAGATTATGCATTAAAAGAAAAAGCAGAAGTAATTCCATTATGTGTAAAGATTGAAGAGGAATTATCTCGGATTAGATGATGATGATAAGAAAGAAATGCTAGAAGCTCTTGGTTTGGAAGAATCTGGATTAGATAAAGTTATTAAAAAAAGTTATGATTTGTTAGGCTTAATGTCATTTTTAACAGCGGGAGAACCAGAAGTTAGAGCATGGACTATAAAAAAAGGAACAAAAGCACCTCAAGCTGCTGGAAAAATTCATTCAGATATTGAAAGAGGATTTATTAAAGCAGAGGTAGTTTCTTATAAAGATTTAATGGAATCAGGCTCAATGGTGAATGCTAGAGAAAAGGGATTGGTTCGTTCAGAAGGAAAAGAATACATTATGCAAGATGGAGATATTGTTCTTTTTAAATTTAATGTATAATTTTTAAAAAAAGTATTGACATATTTTATTTTTAAGTTTAAAATAATAATGAAAACAAAAGAATTTTAATTTTATTTATATATTTTTTTGAAAATCACTTGAATTATATCGAAAAAAGTAGTATAATTAATGGTGATTGTATAATACTAATAAGAAATATATAAAAGTAAGGAGAAGGTAAAGATGAAAAAATCAAATTTAATCAAAGTATTTTCAATTTTAGTAATGAGTGTAATGGTTATGATGTTTAGCACTAATGTATTTGCAGCAGACAATAATGTTACAGATTTAACAGGAGAACTTACTAGAAATACTGGTTCAGGAAATACTAATACTGGAAATTCAGCAGGTGGAACTAACACAAATGGAATCAATACGAATGGAACTAATACAAATGGTTCATCTAACTCAAATAGGTCAAATAATGCTAACACAAATGGTACAACTAATGGAAGTATTTATAACAACAATAATTTACCAAAAACAGGTATTGAAGATTCTATTCCAGTAGCAATGTTAGTAGTAGTATTTGGAATTTCAGCTGTATATGCATATAGAAAAATAAAAGAATATAGAAATATATAAAAAAATTATATTAAAAAAAGATAATATTTAGAAAATATTATCTTTTTTTTACTATTTTATAAATTATATAAATTTTGTTCAGTTAAAAGTTTAACTCTTTTTAAAGTTTTTTCATCAGAAGAATTAAGTGCATTTTCAATAAATTCTGGATGATTTATTAAAAATTCTCTCATAGTTGTATAAGGATCATTAGTAAAATCTTTTAACATTTCTAATTGTGCTTTATTAATAATTCCTAAAGAAAAAGCTTTTTCAAAAAGTGAATTATCTAATAAAACAATAGGAATAGTTTGAATTCCTTCCTTTTCAATAATTTCTGTTCCACCTTGTTTTCTATCTACTACATAGCATGTCCATAGCAAATTTCCATTTAAGTTTTTAATTGCTGGAATCCATGAACGAACATAACTAGATGCAATTGTTACTAAATCAGTTACATGTAATACATTTTTTCCTTCAATACTTGTTATTTTTTCAGAAGAAGAGAAATCATAAGGACTAACGAAAGTTTCTAAATCTTTAAATACAGTAATATGAGGTTTCTTTAATAAATATGCAATCATATTAGAAAAATACCAATCTCTTCTTTCTCCACCAGAAATATAGTCAATTTCTTCAATATTAACTTTTGAAGTAATGGCATTTACCATAGTGTCTATTGTAAATTTATAAATGTTATTATTTTCATATTGCTTCAATTCTTTATCAAAAATTTCTTTTGGTAATGTTGGTCGATTGCTAAGAAAATCATCAATATAAGATAAAAATTCTACTGCTGATTGTTCATCTCCATATAAAAAATGTGTATTTACAAAATATGGCGAAATAGTTCCAGATGTTAGGAAAAATGGTTTGTTTTCTTCGCAAAATTTTATTGCTTTTGTGTCAAATAAGTATGATATAATATCAGACATAATAGTTCCTCCTTAAATTTATTCTATACTATTTTAAAGAAAAAGTAGCAATTTGTCAACTAGAATATTTTAAATAAACTTTTTGAACATATAATTTATTCGCAAAAGATTGCACAACATTTCTTAAAATATATTGTTCTTGTGAAAGTTTATTGCTTTTTATATAATGCTTTTCGGCAAAAACAATGCGAATAGCTTTTTCTAGCTCAGCACAAAAGCGGTCATAAGCTTGTTCAATAGGAGAAGTTTCAACTGCTAAATGGATTAATTTTTTTATATCATTTATACTATAAACTTGTTTTAAAGTAAAAATAACAAATAAAGATGCTATATGTTCACGATTATATTTTTTATTAACAGGAGATTTTAAAACATTATGCTTAACATAGTTGTTAATCATGGTTTTAGTAATAATTTTATCATCCTTTTCGTTGTCATTAGTTATATAACCAGATAAATATTGTTCTAACAAAGAAACTAATTGATCAATATATAAATCAATAGTAGGAAGTTCATTCCATCTGGGTAAATGAAAATTGCTTATTATTTCCTTTTCCACGTAATCACCTCTAAATGTAATAATAACACTTTTAGAATGAGGCGTCAACTACTTGACAACATATTTTAGATGTGGTAATCTAGTAATTAATACTAGGATTGAGAAGAGGGATTGTATATGGAAAAAGAAAAGTACTTTGAAGCAAAGGAATATAAAAATGTTAAGGAATTAATTTATGCATCAGTCCAAAAGTACAATGAAAAAACAGCTTTTACAATAAAGCATAAAGATAATCAAGAAACAACTTATGAAAATATAAGCTACAAAAAATTATTAGAAGAAGTTAATTATCTTGGGACCAAATTTTATGAACTTGGATATCAAAATAAAAGAATAGCTATTGTGGGTAGAAATCGTTATGAATGGGTTATTACTCATCTAGCAAATTTATTAGGTGGAATAGTCAGCATTCCGCTAGACAAAGAATTACAAGTAGATGAATTAGAAAGCTGTTTAGCAAGAAGCAAAGCAGATGTATTAGTGTTTGATGAAAAATATGTAGAAAATATAAAAGAAATTCAAGAACGAGGAAAAACTAATGTTAAAAATTACATCTGCATGTCAAAAGAAGAAGGGTATATATCAATTCCAGAATTGAAGGAACAAGGCAAAGAAAAAATTGAGCAAGGAAATAAAGAATACATAGAAGCGCAAATAGATAGTTATAAAATGAACATATTATTATTTACATCAGGGACCACAGCACAATCAAAAGCAGTTATGCTTTCGCAAAATAATATTGCTTCTAATGTATATAGTATGCAATTAGTAGAAGATATTAGAAAAGAAGATGTAAACATAGCGTTTTTGCCATTTCATCATATTTTTGGTTCTACTTGTTTGATAGTTATGCTTGCATTTGGAGTTACAACAGTATTTCCTGATGGACTACGTTATATTGCACAAAATCTAAAAGAATACAAGGTATCTGTTTTTGTTGGAGTACCTTTATTAGTTGAAGCGATTTATAAAAAGATAGAGCAAGGAATTAATAAAAAAGGTAAAACCAAAATAGTTAATTTAGCTAAAAAAATAAGCAATATATTATTAAAATTACATATAGATATTAGAAAAAAATTATTTAAGGAAATACTAGATGAATTAGGAGGAAACCTAAGATTTGTAATTTCTGGTGGCGCACCGCTTGATAAAAAAGTAGCACAAGGTTTTAATGAATTGGGTATAAAAGTAGTGCAAGGATATGGGTTAACAGAAACATCCCCAGTAATTGCAGCAGAAAATTGTAAAAAAGTTAAATATGGTTCAATTGGTTTTGCAATGGAAAATGTAGAATTAGAATTAGTCAATCAAGATGAACAAGGAGTGGGAGAGATTCGAATAAAAGGACCAAATATTATGCTTGGTTATTATGAAAATGAAGAAGCAACAAATCAAGTATTAAAAGATGGATGGTTTTATACAGGAGATTTAGCATATTTTGATAAAGAGGGATATTTATTTTTAACAGGAAGAAAAAAGGATATGATTGTTCTAAAAAATGGAAAAAAGGTATTTCCGGAAGAAATAGAAACATTAATCAATAGGCTAGAAGAAGTTCAAGAATGTTTAGTTTATGGTATGCCAGACTCAAAAGATAAAAATGATGTAAAACTTTCTGTAAAAGTAGTTTATGATAAGGAAGTTGTAAATGAAAAATATCCAAATATTAAAATGGAAGAATTAGAGGCTATTATATGGCAAAAAATAAAAGAAATTAATAAAACATTTCCTCCATATAAGTATATAAAAAATATGATATTAACAGATAAAGAATTAATAAAAACAACAACAAAGAAAGTAAAAAGAAATGAAGAAATAAAACAGATTTTAAATAAGGATTGTGAGAAAACCTCATAATCCTTATTCTATTTCTGTTATTTTTAAATTGAATTTATCTTCAAAAACTTTTTTCTTAGCAATATATTCTTTTGTTTTAAATCCTTTGACATCTATAACTTCAGTTGAATTATCTTTGTGAAAAATAATAAAATCAGCTTTATATTTTAAGCCAGGAGCTAAAATAAAAGTTGGCTGTAAACAAAAGCCATTAATTTGTTTTCCTTGTAATCTCAATTTTAATTCGCAATAATAATCTGCTTCTTTTTGACTATCAAAAGTATGGCCATCAATAGAAACTTTAGTTGCTCGATATTTGCTTTTTTTCTTACTGCCATCTGTAAAGTTTTTATAATCATTAATTGTCCAATGTTCCATTAAAAAATTCACCTCTTAATTCAATATATCATACTGAAAAGTTATAGTCAAATGAAATGGAAGAAAATATTGTAAAAAATAATAATATATGATATAAAAAAGAATAAGTGTAAAAAAATAAGCAAATAATAATTAGTGTTACAGTTCTAAATAGCTTAAAAAATTTATTTTTGCTTTAGTTTTTTATAGGTTGCGTGCAAAAGACAATAATTGGCATGTCTTTATAAATTGTCATTTTATAAAGTAAAAATAGATTTTAAAAAGGCGAAGGAACTGTAACTTTGTTTTTATATATAGAAGGAGAAAAAATGAATAATAATATACCAAAATTTTTAGTAGAAATGTTAGAAGAACAATATGGACAAGAACTAACAGAAGAAATATTGAAAGGATACGAAAATAAACGATTTACGACCTTTCGTGTAAACACTTTGAAAAGTCAATCAGAAGAAATAGAAAATGTTTTAAAACAAGAAAAAATAGAATATGAAAAAGCCAAATGGAGTAACGAAGCCTTTATAATAAAAAATGTTTCAAAAAAAGTAATACAAGATTTAGAAATATATAAACAAGGAAAAATTTATTTACAAAGTTTATCATCAATGTTACCTGCAATCTTCTTAAAACCAAGACAAGGAGCAGATATTTTGGATATGGCAGCAGCTCCAGGGGGCAAAACTACACAAATAGCAGCAATGACTGATAATAAAGCTAATATCACAGCTTGTGAAAAAAACAAAATTAGAGCAGAACGACTAAAATATAATATTGAAAAACAAGGAGCAAATGTTTATGTAATGGTACAAGATGCAAGAAAGATAGATGATTTTTTCTCTTTTGACCAAATATTACTAGATGCGCCGTGTAGTGGTAGTGGAACTTTACAAATGCAAGATAAACAGTTGAAAGAAACATTTACTCCAAAATTAATTGAAAATTCTATACTTTTGCAAGTAGCAATGCTTAAAAAAGCAATTAATATATTGAAAATAGGTGAGGAAATGATATATTCTACTTGTTCTGTTTTATCTTGTGAAAATGAAGAGGTAATTCAAAAAGTATTAAAAAATCAAAAAGCTGAAATTGTTCCTATAGAAATGCAACAAATAAATGACATTCCAATTTTACCTACGAAGATTAAAGGAACAATATGTGTTTGTCCAAATGAATTATATGAAGGCTTTTTTATTGCTAAAATAAGAAAAGTTTAATTGTCGCATTGGGGACGTTTCTTTTCCGACATTTTTGTCGCATTGGGGACGTTTCCTTTTCGACATTCTTGTCGTATTAGGGACACATCTTAACATCCTAATTTAATTTATGCAATATAATTACTAATATAAATAATTATGTAATATGTCTATATGTTAAGATGTGTCCCTAATACGACAAGAATGTCGAAAAGGAAACGTCCCCAATGCGACACTGTCCCCAATACGACAAAAATGTCGGAAAAGAAACGTCCCCAATGCGACACTAAAAATTAGACTGAGAGGTCAGTCTAATTTTATTTTTGCCAAATTTATGATATAAATAATAAGATAACAAACTACAAGGAGAAAATTATGAGTGAAAGATTATATGAATATACAAAAATAACAGATTTAAAAGACATGTTAAAAAAATCTGGAAAAGAATATGCTAATAAAATAGCATATCAAATAAAAAAAGAAGATAATACATATCAAAACATAACCCATAAAGAAGTAAGAGAAAAAATTGATGCACTAGGAACAGCATTAATTAATATGGGGTTACAAGGAAAAAGAATTGCTGTAATAGGAGAAAATAGGCTAGAATGGGAAATTGCATATTTAGCAATTGTTTGTGGTGTAGGAATTGTAGTTCCGCTGGATAAATCTTTACCAGCAAACGAATTACAAAATCTTATTGAACGTTCTGAAGTAGAAGCAATTTTTTATTCTGAAATATATGAACCAATCTTAGAAAATGCCAAAAATTCAGGGATTGGAAAATTAAAACATTTAATATCTATGGACTTAGAAGAACACAAAAACGGAAATTATTCTGAAAAAGAATTAATAAAAGTAGGCAAAAAATTAATACAATCAGGAAATAGAACCTTTATAGAAGCACCAATTGACAATCAAAAAATGAGCATTATGCTATTTACTTCTGGAACAACTTCGGCTTCTAAAATAGTAGCACTATCTCACAGCAATATATGTTCTAACTTAATGGATATTGCATCTATTTTAGATGTTAATTGTGAAGATGTTTTTTTATCATTTTTACCATTACATCATGTATTTGAGTGCACAGTTGGATTTCTATTTGCTTTATATAGAGGAGCAAAAACTGTATTTTGTGATGGAATGAGACATATTCCAGAGAATATGAAAGAATACAAAGTATCTGTTATGGCATCTGTACCAGCTATATATGAGCGAATTTTTAAACAAATTTATAGGCAATTAGAAAAACAAGGAAAAATAGAAGAGACCATACAAAAAGAAGAACAGTATAGAAATAGTAGTATAGAAAAAAGAAAAGAAGTTTTCAAAGAAATACAAGATATGCTAGGTGGAAATGTAAAGTTATTAATCAGTGGAGCAGCAAGTTTAGATGCAGGAATTGAAGAAAAATATAGATTGCTAGGTTTCAATTTAGTGCAAGGTTATGGATTAACAGAAACTTCGCCAGTAGTTGCTATTGGCACAAAAAAATATCATAAGGTTGGTTCTATTGGAAAAGCGGTTCCTAGTGTAAAAGCAAAAATTGTAAATCCAAACAAAGAAGGAATTGGCGAGTTAGTTGTGCAAGGTCCAAGTGTTATGTTAGGATATTTTGGAAATAAGGTAGATACTAACAAAGCACTAGTAGATGGCTGGTTTTATACAGGTGACTTAGCAAGAATTGATGAAGAAGGATATATTTTTATTTGTGGTAGAAAGAAAAGTGTAATTGTATTAAAAAATGGAAAAAATATTTTTCCAGAAGAAATGGAAAATTTAATAAATAGAATTGAAGGAATTGAAGAATCTTTTGTATTTGGAAAACAAATGTCAGAAGACAAAAATGATATCAAAATATTTGCAAAACTGGTTTATAATCAGGAAATTGTGGAAGATAGCTACAAGATAAAGAAAAAGGAAGAAATATATCAAGCGCTTAATAATAAAATTAAAGAAATCAATAAAACAATGCCACAATATAAAGCGATTAGAGGAATTATTGTAACACAAGAACCATTAATTAAAACAACAACCAATAAAATAAAAAGGCAAAATAATTTAGACAAAATTCAGAAAGAGGAAACACAATGGAATTGCCAAATTTAAAAACCAAATTTTTAGGTAAAAATATTATTCATTTTCCAGAGATTGATTCAACACAATTAGAAGTTTGGAGAAGGATTAAGCAAAATACAATTCAAAATGGAACTATGGTTATAGCAGATATTCAAACACAGGGAAAACGGAACACATGGAAATACATGGTACACCGATGAAACAAACAATATTGCAATTTCTTTTTTCCTTAATGTAAATTGCGAAATTTCCAAGTTAGAAGGAATTACCATTGAAATTACAGAGACAATAATAGAAGTTTTTAAGAATTTATATGGTATTTCTTTAGAAATCAAATTTCCCAATGATATCGTATATAAGGGAAAAAAGATAGGTGGCATTTTAGTTGAAACAAAATCAAATTGTAAAATGGTAAGTTATATGGTAGTTGGTATTGGCATTAATACCAATCAACAAAAATTCAAAAACGAAATTTGTGAAATTGCAACTTCCATTAAAAATGAATTTAATATTGAGGTAGATAACAAAAAAGTAATTACCCAATTTTGCAATGAATGGGAAAATAAATTAATAAAAAGAATTGAGAAAGGAAAGGTTTAGAATGAAAATAGGTTTTTTATTTCCAGGGCAAGGTTCTCAAAGCATAGGAATGGGGCAAGACTTGTATGAAAAATATGAGGAAGTACGTAAAGTCTATAAAAAGGTTGAAGAATTAACAAATGTAGATGTTGCAAATATGACTTTTAAGCGGAGAAGAAGAAGTTTTAAATGAAACCAAAAATACGCAACTTTGTATTTTAACGATGAGTTTAGGAATTTTAGAGATTTTAAAACAAAATGGAATAAAAGCAGACTCTGCTTGTCGGACTTAGCTTAGGAGAATATAGTGCTTTAATTTATAGTGGGGCAATTGACTTTTCAGAAGGAGTTAAGCTTGTACAAAAAAGAGGACAGTATATGCAAGAGTTGTTACCAGATGGAGAATGGCTAATGGCAGCTATTATGGGAATGGCAGAAGAGCAGGTAGAAGAAGTATGTAAAAAAGTAAAAAGTGGATTTGTAGTTCCTGCTAATTTCAATACAACAGGTCAAATTGTAATTTCAGGAGAAAAACAAGCTGTCGAAGAAGCGGAAATAATTGCCAAAGAATTAGGTGCCAAAAAAGTAAGAGTACTAAAAACAGCAGGACCTTTTCATACAGCAAAATTAGAAGAAGCTTCTAAAGCTTTTGCAAAAGAACTAGAAACAGTTGCTATTCATGATTTTGCAATCGATGTAGTTAAAAATCTAGATGGAACAGTATATACGAAAAACGATAATGTAAAAGAAATATTAGCAAAACATATTATTAGTCCTGTTAGATTTTCTAAAAGTTTAGAAACAATGTTACAAATGGGAGTCGATACTTTTATAGAAATTGGACCTCGGTAAAACTTTATCTGGTTTTGTAAAAAGACTAAATACAGAAAAGGAAATTACTATTTTGAATATTAATAATTGTGAAACATTAGAAAATGTATTAAATTTATATGCAAAATAAATTAAAAGAAAGGAAGGCGCATAAAATGAATAAAGTAGCTTTGATTACAGGAGCAACAAGAGGAATTGGAAAACAAATTGCACTTACACTTGCAAAAGAAGGATATAATATTGTCATAAATTATCGTGAAGAAAATGATGAAGTAAATACTGCAAAAGGAGAAATAGAAGCAATTGGTGTAGAGTGTTTAACAGTAAAAGGAGATGTTTCAAAATTTGATGAATGTGAAAGTTTTGTTAAACAAGCAATTGAAAAATTTGGTCAAATAGATGTATTAGTCAATAATGCAGGTATTACAAAAGATATGTTATTAATGAGAATGAATAAGCAAGACTTTGAACAAGTAATTGACGTTAATTTAATAGGAACTTTTAATGTAACGAAAAATGTTATTAGTTATATGATAAAAGCACGAACAGGAAGGATTATCAATATTTCTTCTATCGTAGGAATTAATGGAAATAGCGGACAAACCAATTATTCAGCTTCAAAAGCAGGAATTATTGGCTTTACAAAAAGTTTAGCGAAAGAAGTGGCATCTAGGAATATATTAGTAAATGCTGTGGCACCTGGTTTTATCCAAACTAATATGACAGATGTACTCAAAGAAGAAGTAAAAGAAGAAATTGCAAAAAACATTCCATTAAAAAGAATGGGAACAGCACAAGATGTGGCAAATGTTGTAAAATTTTTAGCATCAGAAGATAGCTCTTATATAACAGGGCAAGTCTTACAAATAGATGGTGGAATGGGAATTTAAAAATCTAGGAAAGGAAAGAAAATAAAATGGATAGAAGAGTTGTTATTACAGGGTTAGGAGCGATTACTCCAATTGGAAAAAATGTAGAAGAAACGTGGGAAGGAATTTTACAAAAAAAATGTGGAATTGATAAAATAACTTCATTTGATACCACAAAATTTAAAACAACTTTGGCAGCAGAAGTTAAAGACTATGATTCTTCAAAATATTTTGAGGCAAAACAAGCAAGAAGAATGGATAAAAGTTCACAATTTGCAATTGTAGCAGCAAGAGAGGCTATTGAAGATGCTGGGATAACTAAGGAAAATACAGACTTTGAAAGAGTAGGTGCATTTGTTAGTACAGGAATTGGAGGATTAAAAACAATTCAAGAACAATGTGAAGTAAATTGTTTAAAAGGAAATAATAGAGTATCACCTATGTTTATTCCAATGACAATAGCGAATATCCCAGCAGGAAATGTTACAATTGATTTAGGAATAAAAGGAGAATCTATTTCTTCTGTAACAGCATGTAGTTCTTCTACAAATAGTATAGGAGAAGCTTATAGAACAATTAAACATGGATATGAAGATGTTATTTTAGCAGGAGGATGTGAAAGCTCTATTTGCGAAATAGGAATAGCAGGATTTGAAAATATGAAAGCTTTATCACAAGAAACAGATAAAAACAGAGCTAGTATTCCTTTTGATAAAGAAAGAAATGGATTTATTATGGGAGAAGGTGCAGGAATTTTAGTACTAGAAGATTTAGAACATGCTATCAAAAGAGGGGCTAAAATTTATGCAGAAGTAATTGGTTATGGTTCTACTTCTGATGCTCATCACATTACAGCTCCAATACTTACAGGAGAAGGCGGAGCAAGAGCAATGAAAAGAGCAATGGAAGATGCGAATATTAAACCAGAAGAAATTGACTATATTAATGCACATGGTACAGCAACGCCTTTAAATGATGCTTGTGAGACAAGAGCTATAAAAACAGCATTAGGAGAAGCAAGCAAAAAAGTAATGGTAAGTTCAACAAAAGGAAATATAGGACATTTATTAGGAGCTGCGCGGAGCTGTGGAAGCTCTTATATGCACAAAAGCAATTCAAGACCAAGTGGTACCACCTACTATTAATTATAAAGAAAAAGATGAAGAGTGTGATTTGGATATAGTTCCAAATGAAGTAAGAAAAGTACCAGTCAACATTGTAATGTCAAACTCTTTGGGATTTGGTGGTCATAATGCAAGTATTATTTTAAAGAAATATGAGAAATAGGAGGAAGGAAAAATGGAATATGAAAAAATAAAACAACTAATGGAAGACATGGGGAATTCTAAGCTAACAGCTTTGGATATTGATTTTCCAGATGGCACTAAGATTCGTATGAAAAAGGAAGATAAGAAAGAAGTACCAGTTTCTCAAAATATAGTAATGCAAAATATAGAAGAAAACCAAGTAGAAAATAGGTCACTTGAAAATAGCAAGCCACAAGGCAATATTGTAAAATCTCCAATGGTAGGAACTTTTTATTTAAGACCATCACCAGAAAGCATGCCTTATGTGGAAGTAGGTAAAAAAGTAAAAAAAGGCGATATTCTTTGTATTATAGAAGCGATGAAATTGATGAATGAAATAGAATCAGAATTTGATGGAGAAATAAAAGAAATTTTGGTGAAGGATGCAGAGCCTGTAGAATATGGAAAACCATTATTTGTAATTGGATAAATAGAAAAGGAAAGGAATTTGTTAAATGTTAAACAAGGAAGAAATTAAAAATATTATTCCACAAAGAGAACCATTTTTAATGATTGATGAAGTGGAAGAATATACACCTGGAGAAAGTTGCATTGCTTATAAATATGTAGATGAAAGTGAATGGTATTTTAAAGGCCATTTTCCAGGAAACCCAATTATGCCAGGAGTACTAATTACAGAAAGTTTGGCACAAACTGGAGCTGTTGCTATTCTTAGTTTAGAAGAAAATAAGGGAAGAAATGCTTTATTTGGTGGAATTGATAAGATGAAGTTTAAAAAAATGGTAAAGCCAGGAGATAAGCTAAAATTAGAAGTTAAGATTATGAAGAAAAAAGGACCAATTGGTATAGGAGAAGCAGTTGCAACAGTTGATGATAAAATAGTTGCTAAAGGAGAATTGACCTTTGCAGTTGTATAAAGAAAGGACTAAAAAAACATGAATAAAATTTTAATTGCAAATAGAGGGGAAATTGCTGTTCGTATTATAAGGGCATGCAAGGAAATGAATATGAAAACAGTTGCTATTTATTCTGAGCAAGATAAAGATGCTATGCATACTCGACTAGCTGATGAAGCAATATGTATAGGTCCAGCAATGCCTAAAAAGAGTTATTTGAATATTAAGAATATCATAGAAGCAGCTAATATAAGTGGAGCAGATAGTATTCATCCAGGATTTGGATTTTTATCAGAAAATAGTCAATTTGCTAAAATTTGTGAAGAGTCTAATATAAAATTTATAGGACCTTCTTATAAAGTAATTGAATTAATGGGAAATAAAGCCAATAGCAAAGAGTTAATGAAATCTGCTGGTGTTCCTGTTATACCAGGTTCAGAAGGAAGTGTAAAAGGATTAAAAGATGCAGAAAACATAGCTAACCAAATTGGTTATCCTGTTATTTTAAAAGCAGCAGCTGGAGGTGGAGGAAAAGGGATTCGTATTGTTCAAACACCAGCTGAATTAGAAAGAAGTTACCATATTGTAAAACAAGAAGCAAGAATGTCATTTAATGATGATGAAGTATATATTGAAAAATATATACAAAATCCAAGACATGTAGAAATACAAATTTTAGCAGATGAACATGGGAATGTAATTCATTTAGGAGAAAGAGATTGTTCAATACAACGTAAAAACCAAAAAATAATAGAAGAAACACCTTCTACAGCAATTGATGATAAATTAAGAGCAAAAATGGGAGAGGCAGCAATAAAAGCTGCAAAAGCTTCTGGTTATACAAGTTGTGGGACTGTTGAATTTTTGGTAGATGCTAACAAAAATTTTTATTTTATGGAAATGAATACAAGAATACAAGTAGAACATCCAATAACTGAAGAAAGAACAGGAATTGATATTGTAAAAGCACAAATAAAAATAGCAGCAGGTGAAAGCTTAAAGTGGAAGCAAAAGAATATTGAATTTAGAGGACACAGTATAGAATGTAGAATTAATAGCGAAAATCCAGATAAAAATTTTAGACCTTGTCCTCGGAACTATTACTGGATTAAATTTACCAGGAGGAAATGGTGTAAGGGTTGACACGGCAATATATGAAGGATATACCATTCCACCTACTTATGATTCTATGATTGCAAAAATTATTACACATGGAGCAACTAGAAATGAAGCCATCAGTAAAATGAAAAGAGCATTAGAAGAAATTGTAATAGAAGGGGTAGATACCAATATTGATTTTCTATTCAAAATTATAAAAAATCCTAATTTTATAAGAGGGAATTTCGATACATCTTTTATTGAAAAAGAGATATTAATAGAAAAGGAATGAAATGATTATGATTGTTGATAAGATGAAAAAACGAGAGCCTACTGCAAAAAGAATAGATAATAAAGTAGATATACAAATTGGAAAGTGGGTAAAATGTGACAAATGCAAAGAAATACTATACAAAGAAACCGTTAGAAACAATTATAGTATATGTCCAAATTGTGGGGCTTATTTCAGAATGCATATTAATAAAAGAATAGAGTCAATTATTGATGAAGGAACTTATAAAAGGTTTGATTTTAACATTGATACAACAAATCCTTTAGATTTAGAAGATTATCCAAAAAAGATAAAATCTTTACGAGAAAAAACTGGTATTCAAGAAGCAGTTGGTTGTGGTACTGGGAAAATTAATCAAGAAGAAGTTGTTATATGTGTCATGGATAGTGGATTTTTAATGGGAAGTATGGGAGTTGTAGTAGGAGAAAAGATAACATATTCCGTAGAAAAGGCTATTGAACTAAATCTTCCCTTAATTATTTTTACTGTTTCAGGTGGTGCTAGAATGCAAGAGGGAATTATATCCTTAATGCAAATGGCAAAAACAACATCAGCTATTGCAAAATTAAATAAAGCAGGAGGTTTGTATATATCAGTATTAACAGACCCAACTTATGGTGGAGTAACAGCATCTTTTGCTAGCTTAGCTGACATTATACTTGCAGAACCAGGAGCTATGATAGGTTTTGCAGGACAAAGGGTAATTGAGCAAACAATAGGGCAAACACTTCCAGAAGGATTCCAAACAGCCGAGTTTTTATTAGAGCATGGATTTATTGATAAAATTGTAGAAAGAAAAAAACTAAAAGATACTTTATATCAATTAATACAGTTTCACAAAATTAAAGGGGGTAGTTCAAAATGAAGCAACTAACTGCGTGGGAAAGAGTTGAAATAGCAAGATCTCCTGAAAGAAAAACTTCGATTGATTATATTGAAGCAATATTTGATGATTTTATGGAACTACATGGGGATAGGAATTTTAAAGACGATAAATCCATAGTTTGTGGTTTAGCTTCTCTAAAAGGGCAAAATTATACTATAATTGCCGAGCAAAAGGGAAGAAACACAAAAGAAAATATTGAAAGAAATTTTGGAATGCCAAATCCAGAGGCTTACCGTAAAGGAATACGTTTTATGGAGCAAGCAGAAAAATTTAAAAGACCAGTTGTAACCTTTATTGATACAAAAGGAGCTTATCCAGGAATTGGAGCAGAAGAAAGAGGACAACGGAGAAGCAATAGCAAGTTCTATGTTAAAAATGGCAAGTTTAAAAGTGCCTATTATAGCTATTGTAATTGGAGAAGGTTCAAGTGGGGGAGCTTTAGCTTTAGGGCTTGGTAACAAAGTTTTAATGCTAGAAAATGCTATCTATTCTATTTTATCACCAGAGGGGTATGCTAGTATTTTATGGAAAGACTCTTCGAAAGCAAAAGAAGCGGCAGAAAAAATGAAATTAACAGCCAAAGACTTATATGATTTAAAAGTAATAGATAAAATCATACAAGAACCAGATGGAGACAAAGAAGAAAGCTTTAAAAAGATAGTACAAAGCTTAAAAAAAGAAATAAATGACACAGCAAAAGAAATGCAAAATATGGAGCCAGAAATGATAGTAGAACATCGATATCAAAAATTTAGAAATATGGGAGAATACAAAGTTTTATAAAATGAGGGAGGAATAAAAAATGTTATTAGCAGGTAAAAAAATATTAATAATGGGAATTAGAAATAAGTGGAGTATTGCATTTGGAATAGCGAAATCAGCCTATGAAAATGGTGCAAAACTTATATTTACCTATATGGGAGAAGAAAACAAAGAAAAAATTGAAGAATTAATTTCAGAATTTGAAGGAAGTAAAGCTTATGTTTTAAATGGAGCATCAGAAGATGAATTAGTAAAAGAAGTTTTTACAAAAATAAAAGAAGAAAATGGAAAAATAGATGGAATTGTACATGCGGTTGCACATGCTAATACAGAGGATTTACATCATGATTTTATTTACACAAGTAAAGAAGGATTTTCACATGCTTGTGATGTAAGCAGTTATTCTTTTGTATTAACAGCTAGAATGGCAAAAGAATTAGATATGTTAAATGAAAATGCAAGTTTAGTTACCCTAACATATCATGGTTCTACAAAAGTAATTGATAATTATAATGTTATGGGAGTTGCAAAAGCGGCCTTAGAAGCAGGAGTACGCTACCTAGCAGAAAACTTAGGAAAAGAAGGAATGCGTGTTAATGCTGTATCAGCAGGACCAATAAAAACACTATCTGCAAAAGGAATTAAAGATTTTGGTTCTGTTTTAACAGTAATCGAAGAAAAAGCACCATTACATAAAAATGTTACTACTTATCAAGTTGGAAATGTAGCAACATTCTTGTTAAGTTCTATGTCAGAATCAATTACAGGTCAAGTAATTTATGCAGATAATGGATATAATATTATGGGAATATAAATATGGGCGTTAGTTATGCAAAATAAAAGCAAACTAACGTCTTTAATGTTATACATTTTTATCCCATATTTACACAAAAAAATCAATCTCCCCAAAAATTAACAAATCAATTTAGATGTACCGTTGGTGCCTGTCCCAAATGATACATCCCAAAAATCGACACAAAAAGATAAAATTTTCACGTAAATATATTGTATAAAAAATTACGGTTTGATATAATAAAAATAGTGAGATAACACATATTATTAAAAGGGAGGAAACACTATGCAAGAAAGTGAAAATGAAAAAGATACATTTATGGAGCAATTATTCCAAGAATATAAACCAATTGAAGATAATTTAATTCAAATGCTAAATGAAATACAAGAACATTATGGGTATGTTCCAATGGAAGTGCAAAAACAACTATCTGAATTTTTATCTGTGCCAATGGCACAAATTTATGGGGTTGTTACTTTTTATTCCAGATTTTCATTGAAACCAAAGGGAAAATACAATATATCTGTATGTCTAGGAACGGCATGTTTTGTAAAAGGTTCACAAAAAATTATGGATAGATTACTAGAAAGATTAAAAATTCAGCCAGGCGAAACAACAGCAGATGGGATGTTTTCCATTGAAGAAACAAGATGTGTTGGAGCTTGTGGCTTAGCTCCAGTATTTACGGTAAATGGCGAAGTATATGGAAAAGCAACTGTTCAAAAACTTGATCAGGTATTAGATGAATTAATGAAAAAATAAGGAGGAAATCGATGAAAACATTAGAAGAACTTCATAAAATAAGGAAAGAAAAAAGAGAAGAATTAGATTTAAGAGTAAACACAAAAGCCGATACAAGAGAAAAACATATATTAGTATGTCATGGTACAGGCTGTACATCTTCTAAATCTCCTCAAATTTTAGAAAATTTTAAAAGAATTTTAAAAGAAAAACAAATAGAAAATGTAAGAGTTATTAAAACAGGATGTTTTGGGTTATGTGCTAAAGGACCAATTGTCATTATAAGACCAGAAGATACTTTTTATGCAATGGTAAAACCAGAAGATTGCGAAGAGATTATCCAAACACATATTATAGAAGGAAACAAAGTAGAAAGATTACTTGCAAAAGATATTTCTGGCAATAAAGTAATGTGTTTAGATGACTTAGATTTTTACAAAAAACAAAAAAGAATTGCATTAAAAAATTGTGGTGTTATCAACCCAGAAAATATTGATGAATACATAGCTTTTGATGGCTATAAAGCCTTAGAAAAGGTTTTAAAAGAAATGACACAAGACGAAGTAATAGAAGAAATCAAAAAATCTGGACTTCGTGGTAGAGGAGGAGCAGGATTTCCAACTGGTCAAAAATGGGAATTAACAAAAGCAGTACAAGGTGAGCAAAAATATGTTGTATGTAATGCTGATGAAGGTGACCCAGGAGCATTTATGGATAGAAGTATATTAGAAGGCGATCCACATTCTGTATTAGAAGCAATGGCAATTGCAGCATATTGTATTGGAGCTAATAAAGGATATATTTATGTTAGAGCAGAATATCCAATTGCTGTTAAACGTTTGCAAATTGCAATTAATCAGGCAAGAGACTATGGCTTATTGGGAAATAATATATTTGAAACCAATTTTTCATTTGATATAGAAATTAGATTAGGAGCAGGAGCTTTTGTTTGTGGAGAAGAAACAGCATTATTAGAATCAATTGAAGGAAAACGTGGTCAACCACGCCTAAAACCTCCATATCCAGCCAATAAAGGTTTATGGGGAAAACCAACTTTAATTAATAATGTAGAAACTTATGCTAATATTGCCCAAATTATACTAAAAGGTAGCGAGTGGTATTCTTCTATTGGAACCGAAAAATCAAAAGGAACAAAAGTATTTGCTTTGGGTGGAAATGTTAATAATATAGGACTTGTAGAAGTACCAATGGGAACAACCTTACGTGAAATTGTATATGATATAGGTGGAGGAATCCCAAATGGAAGAGAATTTAAAGTAGCACAAACAGGTGGACCATCTGGTGGATGTATTCCAAAAGAACATTTAGATACACCAATTGATTATGAATCTTTAAAAGAAATTGGCTCAATGATGGGGTCAGGTGGTCTAATTGTTATGGATGATACAAAATGTATGGTTTCTTTGGCAAAATTTTATTTAGAATTTACCGTAAGCGAAAGTTGTGGTAAATGTACTCCTTGTAGAATAGGAACCAAAAGAATGTTAGAAATACTACAAAGATTATGCGAAGGAAAAGGAAAAGAATCAGACATTCATCAGTTAGAAAAATTAGCAGTTAATATTCAAAAAGCAAGTGTTTGTGGACTTCGGACAAAGTGCACCAAACCCAGTTATTAGTACTTTAAAATATTTCAACGAAGAATATAGAGAACATGCAATTGATAAACAATGTAGAGCATTAGAATGTAAGGCAATGTCAAAAATTACTATTAATCAAGAAAAATGTAAAGGGTGTGGCTTATGCCAAAAACACTGTCCTGTTAATGCCATTGAAGGAGAAGCAAGAGAAAAAAGAAAAATTAACCAAGAAAAATGTATCAAATGTGGTACATGTCTTACTAATTGCCCATTTAAAGCAATTGGTAACTAAAGAAAGGATTGTGATTTAAGAATGGAAAAAGATATAATTACCTTAACAATAGATGACAAGGTAGTAGAAGTTGAAAAAGGAACTACTATTTTGCAAGCTGCTAAAAAAGTAGGAATAGACATTCCAACTCTATGTTTCTTGAAAGACATTAACGAAGTAGGCGATTGCAGAATGTGTATAGTTGAAATAGAGGGAAGAAGAGGCTTTGCTACTTCTTGTATTCAAAAAGCAGAAGAAGGAATGGTAGTACATACAAACACTCCAAGTGTAGTGGAAGCAAGACGTGTAGTTCTAGATTTAATATTGTCTAACCATGTTAAAGATTGTCTTACTTGTATACGCTCTGGAAATTGTGAGTTACAAGAATTATCAAAAAAAATGAATGTTAGAAATATTGAATTTGCAGGTGAAATGATAAAACATGAAATAGATGACAAATCACCATCAATTGTTAGAGATATTAATAAATGTATTTTGTGTAGAAGATGTGTAGCTACTTGTAAAAATGTTCAAAAGATAGGAGCTATTGATTGCATCAATCGTGGTTTTGATTCTTGTATTTCAACTGTTGGAAACTACAGCTTAAATGATGTAAACTGTACTTTTTGCGGACAATGTATTCAAAGCTGTCCAACAGGTGCATTGCATGAAAAAGAAACAACAGATGAAGTTTGGGAAAAATTGAAAGATCCAGATGTTTATGTAATAGCACAAACAGCTCCAGCAGTTAGGGTAGCTATTGGTGAAGAATTTGGAATGCCAATTGGTACAAATGCTACTGGAAAAATGGTAACTTCTCTAAAAAGACTAGGATTTGATAAAGTCTTTGATACCAACACAGGTGCAGATTTTACAATTATGGAAGAAGCAAATGAATTTGTAGAAAGATTTAAAGAAAATGATAATCTTCCTATGATTACTTCATGTAGTCCAGGATGGGTTAAATACATCGAAATGAACTACCCAGAACTATTGCCACATCTATCAACATGCAAATCACCACATCAAATGCTAGGAAGTTTATTAAAAACTTATTATGCAAAAAAAGAAGGAATTGATCCAGAAAAAATATATGTAGTATCTATTATGCCATGTATTGCTAAAAAATTTGAACGTCAAAGAGATGAAATGAAAAACAATGGATTATATGATGTTGACAATGTAATTACAACACGAGAACTTTCTTATATGATAAAACAAGCTAACATTGATTTTACAAAATTAGAAGATAACACATTTGATAGTCCAATGGGAGAAGCAACAGGAGCAGGAGCTATTTTTGGTACAACAGGTGGTGTTATGGAAGCAGCACTTCGTACAGCACAAGATAAATTAACAGGAGAAAACCTACCAAAAATTGACTTTGAACAAGTTCGCGGTGGAGATGGAATTAAAAAAGCAACTGTTAACATTGCCGGAAAAGATATCAAAGTAGTAGCAGCAAGTGGACTTGCTAATGCTAAAGAAATATTAGAAGAAATAAAATCTGGAAAGGCTGATTATCAATTTGTAGAAATAATGGCTTGCCCAGGAGGATGTATTATGGGAGGAGGACAACCAATAAAAAGTTCTAAAGTACGTTCTGAAATTGATGTAAGAAAATTAAGAGCAGATGCTTTATATACAATTGATGAAAAAAGTAAAATTAGAAAATCTCATGAAAATCCAGTAATTCAAAAAATATATCAAGAATATTTAGAACAACCAGGAAGTTATCGTGCTGAAAAATTATTACACACAAGTTATCAAAAAAGAGAAAAATATAGAATTAATAATGGTTAATATAGAAAAGTACCAATTGTTTAGAATTAAAAGAAACAAAATTCTAGGCAATTGGTACTTTTTATAACAACTAGTAAAAACTATCTGCAGTTATTGTTGTTTTGTTTTTGGTTGTTATTATTGTTTTGATTGTTTTTGTTGTTATTGTTGTTCTTGTTTTCTTTATTATTTTTATCTGACATGAAAAGCACCTCCATTCAAGTTTCAATATTATTTTTAACCAAAAAACAAAAAAATATACGATATAAATTTGTTTTTTTTTCACATTTGATATATAATGAAGAATATAATAAACTGGAGGCATACAGAAATATGAGTTTTAGAAATGAAAAATTAGAAGAATTTAATGAATACATAAAATTTAAAAAAGTGGCTATCATAGGAATGGGAGTTAGTAACTTGCCATTACTCGATTATATGTATGAACAAAGAGCAAAAGTAACTATTTTTGATGAAAAAACAATAGAACAAATTGATAAACAAATTATGGACAAAATAACAAATTATGGATTTACATTTCATTTAGGAAAAAATTGTTTAGCTAAGTTAAATGGATTTGATATTATATTTCGTTCTCCAAGTTGCCTGCCAACTAAAATAGAATTGCAACAAGAAGAACAAAGAGGAGCAATTATTACAACTGAAATAGAAATGCTAATGAAGATGTGTCCCAGCACAATTATTGGTATAACAGGAAGTGACGGAAAAACAACAACGACAAGTTTAATATATAGTATTTTACAAAATGCAAATTATCATACCTATTTAGGAGGAAATATCGGAAAACCATTATTTACTAAACTTCCAGAAATGAGACCAGAAGATATTGTTGTACTTGAATTAAGTAGTTTTCAATTAATGGGAATGGATGTAAGTCCTCATATAGCAGTTATGACTAATATAACACCAAACCATTTGAATATTCATAAAGATTATGAAGAATATATAGAAGCAAAGAAAAACATTTTTAAATATCAAAAAGAAGATGATATTCTAATACTAAATTATGATAATGAAATAACCAAAAATTGTGCAAAAGAAGCAAATAGTAAAGTTATTTTCTTTAGCCGAAAAGAAAAATTAGACAATGGTTTTATTGTAGATGACAAGATAATCAAAGAATGTGAAGATAAAATTAGAAAACATATTTTAAATGCAGATGATGCAATATTGAGAGGAAAACATAATTTAGAAAATATATGTGCAGCACTTGCAGCCACAAAAACTTTAGTATCTGCCGAAGACGCGGTTGAAACCATAAAAGAGTTTAAACCAGTAGAACATAGGATTGAATTAGTAAGAGAAATAGAACAAGTAAAATGGTATAATGACTCTGCAAGTTCTTCTCCAACTAGGACTATTTCTGGATTAAATGCGTTTGATGAACCAATTATATTAATTGCAGGAGGATATGATAAAAATTTAGATTATAAAATACTTGCAAAAACTATTGTAGAAAAAGTAAAAACATTAATTTTAATAGGGCAAACAGCTGGTAAAATTTTTGATGCAGTTAAGGAAGAGC
This sequence comes from uncultured Clostridia bacterium, assembly GCA_947626865.1. GTDB lineage: Bacteria > Bacillota > Clostridia > TANB77 > CAG-508 > CAG-269. Next base: position 9,118 of record CANQTZ010000006.1, on the reverse strand, counting down.
TAGAGAAACAAGAAAAAGAACTAGATATTTTTATGTGTGAAGATTTAGAACAAACAGTAAATTTAGCAAAAAAAGTAGCAAAATCAGGTGATGTTGTATTATTTTCTCCTGCTAGTGCTAGTTTTGATATGTTCAAAGACTTTGCAGATAGAGGAAATCAATTTAAAAAATTAGTTCTTAGTATTTAACATTGTAACAAATAAATGTAAACTACATATAATATACAAAATAATAAGGAGGTATATTGTATGTATAACGAATCGTATGAAGAATACATAAGGAGTATTTTAGGATATCCTAATTATAGCAATAACTATAATAATTACAGCAATTCTTATCAATCTAATATGAATAATTATAGAAATGAAGATACAAATAGACAATTAGAAGCAAGTTATCCAGAAATTTATAAAATTGTATATCCAATGATAAAAAAAGCATGTAGTGAAAATACCAGACCTATCAATTCAGATTTAATTGAAGATTTAACAAATGAAATATATTCATCTATTGAAACAGATAATGAAATAAATCTTACCATTAATTTAAATAATGAAGTGCCATCAACAGGAGAAAACCGAAATACTTCAAGTCATGTAAAAAAAGAAAAAGTTCAAGAAAATAGACAGGAAAGTAGGCAATTTAGAAATAGAAACTTACAAGATTTAATTCGTATTTTACTAATTAGAGAATTATTAGGAAATTCCGGTAATAGACCTGGAAACAGACCACCTAATATTCCGCCAAGACCACCAATAAGACCACCATTTCCAGGTGGACCAGGAGGACCTGGGCGGAGGTGGTGGAAGACCACCGATGATGCCAAGATAAATGAACTTTTAAAATTTCCAAATTATAAAAATTTAATTTTGCATATATATTTTTATTTTGCAAAAAATAATAACGAGAAATTTTGAAAGGTGGTAAAAAAGATGAAAGTTAAAGATTGTATGTGTAATGATGTATGTTGCGTAAAACCAGAAACAAACTTAAATGAAGTAGCAAAATTAATGAGCCAAAACCATGTTGGTTGTATACCAGTTTGTGATGATAATAATGCTATTTGTGGTATTGTAACAGATAGAGATATTTTACTTCGTGCAGTAGCTTGTGAAAAAGACACTAAAAGTTGCCCTGTAAGTGATGTAATGACAACAAATATTTGCACTTGTACAGAAGATGAAGAAATGACAAATGCGCAGAGTAAAATGGCACAAAACCAGATAAGAAGATTACCAGTATGTGATACAAATAATCAAGTAGTAGGTATTTTAACATTAGGAGATTTAGCACAAAATGATAGGGAAATAGGTAAACAAGAAGTATCTGCAACAATAAAAGGAATATGTGATTGCAATGGGCAAAAAAACGCTGAATAAACTAAATACTAAATAACGAAATTTTGCAAAAAAAATATAAGAAAAATAAAAATAAAATAAAAATATCCTAAAAAGGGATGTTATAGGAAAATTTATTTTCCTGTAACATCCAAAAATAATGGATATTTTTTTATTTTTATACATAAAATAGATATAAACTAAATATTGTTAAAAGGATGGAATAAAGATGATAGTTGATGTATCATATTGGACAAGAGTTCTAAAAAAAATCTTATATGTTGTTTTATTACTTTTAGGATTATATATTGCTTTAAAACTTTCTATATTTTATATGCCATTTTTGGTAGCTTTTATTATATCACTTATAATAGAGCCAGCAATCAAATTTATTATGAAAAAAACAAAGTTAAGTAGAAGAATTAGCTCAATTATCATATTTTTATTAGTATCAATAATTATTTTAGGCAGTTTAACATGGATATTAATTACTCTATTTTCAGAATCTTCTAGTTTATTGCAAGGCCTAAATAATTATTTTGATAAAGCTTACATACAATTTGAAAGTTTTATCGGAAGTTTTCAATTCGACAAAATTTACCTATCAGATGAAGTATTAAATGTAATACAAAACTCAACAGGAGACTTACTAAAAACCGCTTCTAATTGGTTAAAAAATACATTAACAGGTTTAATTGATATAGTAACTAGTTTGCCATCTATTGCAATTTGCATAGGAATAACTGTAGTAGCACTTTACTTTATATGTGTAGACAAAATCTATATATTAGACCAAATAGAACATCATTTACCTCAAATGTGGGTAAAAAAAATAGGCAAGCACCTAAAAGATTTAATAAAAACATTAGGAGGATATCTAAAAGCAGAAGCAACCCTAATATTAGTATCTTTCATTTTATCATTAATTGGACTATATATCTTAAAATTCATTGGATTTAATATATCTTATCCATTACTTATGGCATTATTTATCGGATTTGTAGATGCTTTACCCATTTTAGGATCAGGAACAGTAATGATACCTTGGGCAATCATTAGTGCCATAAATGGAGATATAAAACTTGGAATAGCAATAATCACTTTATTAATAATTATGTCAGTAGTAAGACAACTATTAGAGCCAAAACTAGTAAGTAAAAACATTGGAGTACATCCAATTTTCACATTAATTGCTATGTATACAGGCTTTAAAATAATTGGTATCATAGGCTTATTAATTGGACCAATTGTATTAATCATTTTCAAAAATATATTTGCTAGTTTACTTGATAAAGGAGTATTCAAAACAATTTTTGACCAAAAGTGATGTCGCATTGGGGACGTTTCCTTTTCGACATTTTTGTCGCTTTAGGGACACATCTTTACAAATCACAGCCAGTTTTACACTTACATGGTCAAAATATTAATATAGTATTTATTATTTATAGAAGAATATGTTACTAGATAATGGTTTCAAGGTGAACTATCCCTGCAGTATAAGATTTTGAATGGAATGTCGAATGTGACTGGAGAAATTTTAGAAATTCTATGCAATTTTATGGAAATAGTTCACGTACTTAGAAAGGGTGCCATAAAATAAATTAGAATTTCTTAAATTTCGTAACAAGCCGAGACATGTAATGAAAATCTTATACTGTAGGGGTAGCTCACCTTGAAACCATTATCTAGTAACAAGAATATTATGAAAATTTATAAATATTATAGACAATTTTAAAATAATATTGTAAAATACTCGTAATAGGAACTTGATAATTATGGAATGGAGAGAAGTTATGGTAAATAGTTTATTAAGTGAATCAGCAAATGAAAATAATAAAAAATGGGAAAGTATAATAAAAAGGCAAAAGCCACTATATTCTAGAAATAACGATATACGTACAGAATTTGAAAGAGATTATACAAGAATTATACATAGTACAGCATATAGAAGAATGAGACATAAAACGCAGGTGTATTTTTCTCCTCAAAATGACCATATTTGTACCAGAATAGAGCATGTAGTTCATGTAGAATCAATAAGTTACACCATTGCAAAATATTTAGGATTAAATACAGAACTAACAAAAGCCATTGCAACTGGTCATGATATAGGACATAGCCCATTTGGGCATGCAGGAGAAAAAATCTTAACAGAAATTTCTGAAAGAGATATAGACCAGAAATTCTGGCATGAAAAAAATGGGCTAGATATGGTAGACAAAATAGAATTATTAGAAGATCCAAATGGAAATAAACAAAACTTAAATTTAACCTATGCTGTAAGAGATGGAATTATATCACATTGTGGGGAAATTGACCAAAATAATTTAAAACCAAGAAACGAATATATTGATTTACAAGAATATAAAATTCCAAACCAATATGCTCCTTACACGTGGGAAGGCTGTGTTGTAAAAGTTGCAGACAAAATAGCATATTTAGGCAGAGATATTATAGATGCTGTAACAATTGGAATTTTAGATAAAAATTTATCAGAACTATATGAAGAATTAGAAGGAAATTCAAATGAAGTTATAAACAACACCAATATTATAAATGATTTAATATATGATTTATGTGAAAATTCAAGTATTGAAAAGGGATTATGTTTTTCTGATAAAATGTTTGAAATAATTAATATAATAAAGAGATTTAATTATAAAAAAATATATTTATCAGAAAAATTACAAAAAGCTACATATTATTTTAAGCTAATAATAAACAATCTTTATGATTTATTAAGGGAGAGTTATCAAAGCAAGGAAAAAGCTAGAAAAATGTGTCCAGAATTGATAAATGACTTTGAAGAATGGATTTCAAATTATAATGATTTGGAAAGAAAAGATAAAAATAAAAATATTCAAATATTTAATATGCAAAATGAAAAGGACTATTGCCAAGCTATTTTGTATTATATTTCTGGTATGACAGATAATTATGCAATTGAAATGTATAACAAAATGATTAAATTTTAGATGGCGAAGGGGGAAGAAGATTGAAAATAAAAGCAATTGGATTTGATATTGGAGGAACTTTAGTTAATTATAATAAGCCATTAAATTGGAGTGCATCATATAAAGAAGCAATAGAATTTATGTGTACTAAAAACAAGATAGAATTAACTCAAGAAAAATTACAAAGTGCAAAAGCAGTATTAGAGAAATATAATACAAGAATAAATCCAAGAGAAAAAGAAGTATCTTCAAAAATTATATTTGGTGAAATTTTTGGAAAGTGGAATGAAAGTGATAAAAAGTTATTAGATTCAGTAAAAACATTTTTCGAATTTTTTCAAAGAGAAGCTATTTTATATAATGATGTAAAAAAATTGTTAGAATTTTGTAAAAATCAAAATATCAAATGTGCAGTATATACAGATGTACCTTATGGTATGGAAGATGATATTTCTTTAAAAGATATAGAAGAAATTTCTGATTATATAGATTTAAAATTGACATCTCAAAATGTTGGATACAGAAAACCCAATAAAAAAGGTTTTGAAATAATGCTACAAGAATTTAATTGTAAGCCACAAGAAATGATTTTTGTAGGGGATGAGAAAAAAGACATACAAGGAGCAAAAAATGTAGGGATATATGCAGTATTAATAAATAGAGATGGGAAATTAAAAGAATTTAACCAAGATTATACGATAAATAACTTACAAGAATTAATGTTGCTAGATAGCTAATAAAAGCAAAAATTAAGGGATAATTTAAATCCCTTAATTTTTTTACTCCCATTCAATTGTTGCAGGTGGTTTTGAAGTAATATCATATACAACACGATTAACGTGATTTACTTCATTAACAATGCGTGATGATACTCTTTCTAAAATTTCATAAGGTATTTTACTCCAAACTCCTGTCATAAAATCAGTAGTTTCAACAGCTCGCAAGGCAATAGTATAATCATACGTTCTTTCATCACCCATAACACCAACCGATTTTAAATTAGTTAATACAGCGAAATATTGATTAATTTTTTTATGAAGCCCACTATTTGCAATTTCTTCCCTAAAAATACTATCCGCTTCTTTTAAGATGGTTAACTTATCATCAGTAATCTCACCGATTACACGAATAGCAAGTCCAGGACCTGGAAATGGTTGACGATATACCAAATTTTCAGGAATGCCAAGTTCCAAACCAGTTTTTCTTACTTCATCTTTAAATAAATCTCTTAAAGGTTCTACAATTTCCTTGAAATCAACATAATCTGGAAGCCCTCCTACATTGTGGTGACTTTTGATAACAGAACTTTTTCCTTTTCCACTTTCTATAACATCAGGATAAATAGTTCCTTGTACTAAAAAGTCAACTGTACCAATTTTTTTGGCTTCTTCTTCAAAAACTCTAATAAATTCTTCTCCAATAATTTTTCTTTTTTGTTCTGGATCAGAAATTCCTGCTAATTTTGCTAAAAATCTATCTTTACAATTAACTCTAATTAAATTAATATCAAATTGATTTTTAAAAACTTCTTCTACTTCGTCTCCTTCATTTTTACGAAGAAGTCCATGGTCAACAAAAATGCAAGTTAGATTTTTGCCAATTGCCTTAGAAAGCAAAATGGCAGCAACAGAAGAATCAACTCCGCCAGATAAAGCACATAAAGCTTTTTTATCTCCAATTTTTTCTTTTAGTTTTTTAATAGTTTCTTGAGTGAAAGAACTAATAATCCAATCACCTTTACAATTACAAATATTAAATAAAAAGTTTTTGATTACTTGTATACCATTTATAGAATTATTAACTTCTGGATGGAATTGTATTCCATATAATTTTCTTTCTTTATTTTCCATAGCGGCATTTTTACAAGATGGAGTAGAGCCGATATTATTAAAACCTTCTGGAAGAGTTTCGACATAATCGGTATGGCTCATTAAAAATTTATTAGTGTTTTCGAAACCTTGTAAAAGTAAAGAAGAATTATTAATGGATACTTCTGTCGCACCATATTCACGTTTATTTGCTCTTTCTACTTTTCCGCCTAAAATATGTGTCATAAGTTGCATACCATAGCAAATGCCAAGTACAGGAATTCCTAAATTAAAAATTGCTTCATCACATCTTGGAGCATCTTCGCCATATACACTAGCGGGTCCACCAGTAAAGATAATTCCTTTAGGATTTTTTTCTTTGATTTTTTCGATAGAAATATCATAAGGTACTACTTCGGAATAAACATTACATTCTCTAACACGTCTAGCAATTAGCTGATTGTATTGTCCGCCGAAATCTAGGATTAAAATTAATTCATTTTTCACTTCTTGTTACCTCCACAATAAAATTTGCTTTATTTTATCATATTTTGTCAAAAAAGTAAAGAAAAATGGCTAATAGTTATAGCAATCCACTTGTAGGAATGTAACTTTCGTCTGGAGGATATACAAATTCTTCATTTGGTTTATCAACTTTTTTAATTTGTGTTACTTTAATAATTGGCATATCACCATGATAATCTCCTTTTGTAATTTCACCAGTTATTTCTATCCAAGTATTATTTTCAAAATTTTTGGCCTCATCAGTTTCACATAAAAAGCCAACAATAACAGATTGAAAATCAGAAGAAATAATCATATCTCTTGCTAAAACGAATTGATTTTCATTTAAATCTAATACACGATATACATATCCTGTAAAATTAATTTTGACACCAATATAATCATCAATATTTTCATGAACACTTTTTAGAACATTTGAATAGTTACTAGCAGATAACTTAGATACATTATCAGTTGGCAAACAAGATGAACTTTTATTAGAAAGATTTGCTCCTTTAAAGATTCGAAAACTTACAATAGCAACAATAATAATAACAACAATAACAGTTCCAATAAAAAAATATTTAAAAATTTTACTACCATTAACTTTCACATTATAAACGAACATAGAGAATACCTCACATAAAAATAATTTTATTAAATTGTATGTAGTTGCTTAAAAAATATGAAAGAAAAAGGTGGCTCCCTCACCTTGAAACCATTATCTAGCAACAATAATTATTAGAAATATATAAAAGTCTATTGATTTTTAGGGTTAAATAAACTATAATATATAATGATTTAGGAGGAGAAAAATGAAAGATAAAGAAGAAAATGTAAATAAATTTGATAATGTAGAACAAAAGAAATCCGGTGGAGTAGTTACAAGTGAAACTATAAAATTAATTAAATATATACGAAATTTTGGAGTGGATGTAATTCAAATACCATATAGAAGCAAAAAAGGTTCTTTAGAGCTAAAAGATTTACCATTAACACCAGAGCAATTACAAGAAATACAAGAAAAATTTGGACTTGCTCCAGATTTTAAAATTGGAAACAGAATGGTAAACATAATACAAGCTACAAAAAAGAAGACTCGTATTTCTGTTACAGAAGAAGAAAAGGAAGAATTAAAAAAGCTGGGAGCATTTGACAAAAAAATAAGAACAAGAAGACAATATAATGGTATATATAAAAACATGCATGGAGTAAAAATTAAAATGTTTGAAGCATTAAGTGAAGCAGGAATAGATGTTAGTATAATGCCTTCTAGTTATACTGATAAAGATAAAAAATCAAAACCAACACAATTAGATATGATTGGACTTGATGAACAGGATTTAAAAACAATTTGTGAAAAGTTTGAAGTTCCAGCTTCCCTTAAAATTGGCAGATGGAAAGCAAAATTGAAAAGAGCTTATAAAAAAGGAAAATTGACACCAGAAGAAAAAGAAAAGCTTGAAGATTTAGAAATAATAACTGAAATTGATAAATTAGAAATGGAGCATGAGCAAGAAATGGAAGACATGGAAGATTTTTATTTCAAGTTCAAAGAATCACATTGAAATAACTAAAAATATCAAAAAATACTTGCTAAAATTATATTTTAATGATATAGTAACAAAGTAAATTTATAAACAAACTTGGGAGGAATGAAATCAAAATGAGTGTATTTAACAAAATATTCAAATCTTACAGTCAAAAAGAAGTAAAAAGAATTAAACCATTAGTAGAAAAAATAAATGGCTTAGAAGAAGAAATATCAAAATTAAGTGATAGTGAACTAAGAGGAAAAACAACATATTTCAAAGAACAATTAAAAAATGGAAAAACATTAGACGATATATTACCAGAAGCCTTTGCAGTAGTCAGAGAAGCTTCAAAAAGAGTTTTAGGAATGAGGCATTTTGATGTACAATTAATTGGTGGAATTGTTTTACACCAAGGTAGAATTGCAGAAATGAGAACAGGAGAGGGAAAAACATTAGTAGCAACCTTACCTGTTTACTTAAATGCCCTAGAAGGAAAAGGTGTTCATGTAATTACTGTAAATGATTACTTAGCAAAAAGAGATAGCGAATGGATGGGAAAACTATATAAATTCTTAGGACTATCTGTTGGACTAGTAATTAATGGTATGGAACCACAAGAAAAACAAGATGCATATAATGCAGATGTTACTTATGGTACAAATAATGAATTTGGATTTGATTATTTAAGAGATAACATGGTTATCTACAAAAACCAATTAGTACAAAGAGGATTACATTATGCTATAGTAGACGAAATTGATAGTATTTTAATTGACGAAGCACGTACACCTCTTATCATTTCAGGAAGAGCAAATGAATCTTCTGATTTATACAAAAAAGCAAATGATTTTGTTAAAAAATTAACACCAAAAGTTATTATAGAAGAAGATGTAAAAGATTTTAACCAAGCAGAAGACAATGAAAAATATGATTATATTGTAGACTTAAAAGCAAAATCAGCTTCTTTAACACAAAAAGGT
>CANQTZ010000005.1 GCA_947626865.1 uncultured Clostridia bacterium | reverse complement strand
TCTTTCAAATTTACCTTAGTGTAATCCAAAGTTCAGGTTATAAATATAAAAAACGGAAATTACTTTTATAATTTACACCTGTAACCGATATAGTAATTTTTTTAAAAATGCTATTGACAAAATTAACAATTCATGCTAATATTAATACTGTTGTTGCGTACAAGCTATCAACCACAAGGAGAGGTGGTCGAGTTGGTTTATGGCACCAGTCTTGAAAATTGGCGTGCGTTAATAGCGTACCGTGGGTTCGAATCCCACCCTCTCCGCCAAATAAAAAACAAAAAACTTGAGTTATCAAAAAAGAAAACTCAAGTTTTTTTTGCTGTCAAAAACGCACACCCCCAAGCAATACGAGCAAAAAATAAACAAATGTAACACAAATGTAAAGAAAATTTAAAATTAGAAATAAAACCAAAAGCAAAAAAATAAAAGTGAACCTCCGTAAAAGAAAAACAAACCATAAAAAAATATGCGAACTTAGAGTGCCAAAAATCCTCTTGATTTTATATAGAAAATTATGTATGTTATATTTGTATATTTTTATAAAAACGGAGGTAAACATGGAAAAGAAAACATTCTCAAAAACAATGAAAGCTATAACAGCAATAATATTAATTCTAAATTTAGTATTAATAGACTTCATCTCATTAACATGGTATCTAATAACGTATGCCAAAGATAACACAGAGGAAAACGTAAGGCTAATAGCTTACTTAAAAAGTGAAGAAGGAGAAAATACTAATTACATAGAAAAACCAATAAACTGTGAAGAGATAACATTACACCTTGAAGTGGTAGTAAAAAACGAGGGGTATTTAAACGGAAAAATAAAACTAGGAAACCATTTCATATTCAAGCCAAAAGACATCGAAGGAGTGAGCGAAATTTCAGACCATGAAATAACCTTGCAACAAATCAACGCAGGAGAAAAAGTAGAATTTGAAATAGGAATACAGCCAAAACTTGAAGAAAAAATAGATTCAAATTTTGTAAATGGGAAATGTCAAATAAGCCTAGAAGGAACATATACAAATGCAGAACAAAAAGAAATAAACATAACCAAAAGCAAAAATGTATCAATAGTGTTAACTAATCCATATAGCGATGAGGAAGAAAAAATAAAACTAGAATCACAAATAATAACAAATAACATCTATGAAATTAATGGAGAAAATAAAAGAGTCTTACAAATGGAAATAGCAAGTGCATTAGAAGGAGAAGGATATCCAATAAAGCAAACCAGCATAGAACTAAAATTACCAGAGGAATTAGAAGACATACAAGTAGAAAGCAAAGGAACAATGGCAACAAATGGAAAAGAAGAAAAACAGAACAAAAGGGAAAACTTTTCAGCTATGCAAAACAACAACAACATTACCATCAACATCAAAAATAACGAAGAAAATCAAAAAATACACTATGGAAAACAAAATCAAGACAAAATACTTATTACAGCTATATATAATGCCGAAAAGACTTTAATAGGAGAAAATATACCAATCAAAGGCACAATAGAACTATATGACAAATATCAAACAAAATTTGAAAAAGAAATAAACACCGAAATAAAAGAAGAAAAAGAACAAACAATAGGATATGAAATAATAAGCGAGCAAGAAATATACAAAGGAAAAATGTATGCAAAAGAACAAGAAAAATACGAAACAACAAGCAAAATAGATATTAGATATCCACAAATAGAAGAAAAAATCAAAATAATAGAAGGAGACACACTTTATGCACATCAAACAAATGGAAAATGGAGCACAAAACCAGCAGATACAATATATACAAAAAGCATAATAGATAAAGAAAAATTACTAGAAATAATTGGAGAAAAGGGACAATTACACATAAAAGATGAACAAGAAAATCCAATTGTAACAATTGACAAAAACACACAAGAAACAGACGAAGGACAAATAATAATAGAATATCCACAAGAATATCATCAAATTATATTGGAAATAGAAAATGCCCAAAATAGTGGCACTATAGAAATAAAACACGAGAAAAAAATAAAAACAGATAACAATACAAAAGAAGAATTAAAAGAAGTAACAAACTTAATAGAACAAGGAAAATTAGCACAAACAGAGCAATTACAAGAAAGAGCAATAGTAAAAAACATCAACCTAAAAGAACCAGAAACAAAAATAAATATGCAAATAAACAAAACAAGTTTACTTGAAGAAAGTACTCAAAACATTGAAATTCAAGCATTATTATTAACAAATAACAGTACTTATGATTTATATAAAAACCCAAAACTAGAAATAGAATTTCCAGAACAAATTAATGATGTTTCTATTAACTTTATAAATATTTTACATGACACAAATTTAAACTATGAAGAACCAACAATATATAAAAATGAGCAAGGAAAAAATATTCTTTCATTACAATTAACAGGAGAACAAACTAAACATTATGAAGGTGAAATTATAAAAGGAGCAAATATAATTATAAATGGCAATGTATCTGTAAACCCTTTAGAAGAAAGCAAAAGTGAAAATATCATATTAAAATACTCAAACGAAAATGCAACCCAATATAGTGATGAAGGAATCATTACAATACCAATTGACTATCACTTAAAAACTAAAGAAAAGCAAGTAGTAAATACAGTACAAACAGTACAAGAGCAAGTAATAGCCAACCAACCAGTAATAGTGCAAAAAAGCACTACAGTAGTCGACAATGATAACAATTATATTTATGAGGGGCAAGTACAAAAATATGTTATAACAGTAAAAAACAACACAAATAATGCTATAGACAACTTAACTATAACAGATGACATTCCAGAGCAGATGATTTACTGTGAAGCAATAAAAAATGAAGGATATAATAATTATTTTGAAGAAGACGAAACAGTAGATAAATATATCCAAGAAATTGATACACTTTCAGCAGGAGAAACACAACAATTTGAATATTATGCAAGAGTAAAGCAAGAAACAAGTGGAAATATTATAGGAAACGAAGCACAAGTAACCATACAAGGAGATAAAAACATATATAAATCTGACCGAATCGAAAACGAAATAAAAGAAAGTAAACTTCAAATGGATATTACTTTAGTAAACAATTCAGACGGTACATTTGGTACGGGAGACAAATTACAATATGTAATAAGAGTAAAAAACATAACCCAAGATGAAATAAAAAACATAAAAATCCAAAATGAACTACCAGATGGGTTAAACTATCTTGGCTCACAATTCCTTAGATTTCGTCAAGAAGATAGCAAATATTATGAAGATGATGAAAATGTATTAGAAAACAAAAATTATGAAGCAAACAATAAAACAGTTACTTGGCAAATAGAGAACCTAGCAAGCAATGAAGAAATTGCTTTAAAACTTATTGTAGAAATTAATGAAGAACCAGCACAAGAAAATCAAGCAAACATTTATAACTTTGTAAATGCCGTTGTAGATGAACAAGAAGCATATTATTCAAATATCGAACAAGTAAAACTAGTAACAAAAGCTAGTTGTAACATTACGAAAGAAGTAAGTAAAGCAGAAGTATATGAACAAGAAGAATTTGAATATACAATTACAGTAAAATGTAATTCTGAAAGTGAACTAATGCAAGGAAAATTAATTGATGAAATACCACAATATTTAACAGCAGTAGAAGCAACTTATTGGTTAAATGGCGAAAAACAAAGAACAGAAAGTGGAGAAAATAGCATAGAAAACATGATTGATTTAAATCAAGGAGATGAATATAAAGCAATTATAACAGTTGTAGCAGATGATATACCAGATAATATGCAAGAAGTAGCAGTACAAAACAAAGCATCTATAGAAGGATTTAATATGGATAAAAAAGAATCAAACATGGTAACAACTGTAATTAAGCAAAATACACAAATACAGGAAGAAAATTCAAATGGAGAAAATACACAAGAAGGAGAAAATAATTTAGAAGAAGAAGGAAACAATTTACAAGAAACAGGAAATGCAGAACAGCAAAACAGTATATCAGGAACAGTTTGGCTAGATGAAAATGAAAATGGAAGAAGAGAAGAAAATGAAAAAACAATAGCCAATACACAAGTAGCATTATTAGATGAGCAAGGAAATGTTATAAAAGAACAGACAACAAATGAAAATGGACAATATCAATTTCCAGGATTAGAAAATGGCAAATATGTAATAGAATTTAAATATGACAACAGCAATTATGCAATAACAGAATATCAAAGTTCAGGAGTAGAAGATTCTGTAAATTCAGATGCAATAGAAACACAAGCAAAAGATAATGGACAAGATATACTAGTGGGACTAACAGATTTTATAATCATTCAAGACGATAGAGTAGAAAATATCGATTTAGGATTAGTACAAAATAATAAATTCGACTTAAAATTAGAAAAATCTATTAGTAAAGTAACAGTACAAGATGGTAAAAAAGTTACAGAACGTGAATATAAAAACGGAACATTAGCAAAAATTGAACTAAATAGAAAAACTGTAAATGACACAACTATCAGTATAAATTACAAAATAAAAATTGTAAACGAAGGAGATATAGCTGGATATGCTACTAATATCATAGACTATATACCACAAGACTTACAATTTTCTCAAGAAGCTAATAAAGGATGGACTTTAACTGGCAATCAATTAAACTATGAAGCACTAGGAAATGAAGAAATACAGCCAGGCGATGAAAAAATAATAGACTTAGTTCTAACAAAAAAGATGACAGAGGAAAATGTAGGCACAATAATAAACACAGCTGAAATATTAGAAGACTATAACGAAATGGATATAAAAGATGTCGATTCTACTGTTGGCAATAAAAAAGCAAACGAGGATGATATATCAACAGTTAGCTTAATTGTGTCTATAAGTACAGGTGCAGTTTATGTGTATATAGCATTAGCAATTATTGTTGTAGCAATATTATTTGTAGGTGTATATACAATCAAAAAGAAAGTATTAACAAATAATTAAAGAATAGAGGTGAGAAAATTGACAAAAACAAAAATAATAATACGGAAGTATATTGTTTATGGTATTAATATTATGCCATTGTAATGTAGTACAAGCTAAAACCAAAACATTAGGAGAAGGTGCAAATAGCATATATAGAGACTGGGTAAGTGTAGGTACTAATAATTTTACAAGACAATCTAAAAAATGTACAGAACATAAAAATTGTGTACAATATTTGTTTTCAGATAAAGGTAATAGCACAAAATGGGTTCATATAGAAAATAAAAAATTAAGTAGTGCAGCTCTTGTTGAAGAAGATAATATTTACTGTATATTTCATAATGTCAATGCATCAGGAAGCGAAAGTGATAGTAAGAGTGTTCGTTACAAGCTTGTAGTAGATGGAGATAAAGTTACAACAGATGGAAGATGGGGCGACAAAACAGAAGATGGCTCTACAACAAGTGAATATGTAGGCGCAATGGCTTTTGCAATGTCTTACCATAGCAATACAGATGAAAACCATTATAGAGCAGATGGAAATCCTAATGTATCTTCTGAGTTATGGCAAACATTACCACAGTGGGCTGTATGGGATGTGGAAAATGATTTTTTTGATGCATGTAATGGCATATTGGAATCAAAATTTGAATTTGAACGTAAACCTAATTTTATTCAGTGGTTTGTTGACTATGGTAATGGAAAGGCAGATATTAATAAAACAAGCTGGATAAGGAAACATTATGTATCAGCAATGCGATTGAAAAATAGATCAGAGGCTTATGGAAAAAGTATACATTCATATAAAGACCCTAAAGATAAAATAGGCAAAACTACTGTACAAGGAAAACAAATTAATACAAATAAAGTATATGGACCATTTAAAATTAGTTTTACATCAGTGGAAAGTGAGGAAAAATGGCTTGGAGGATTATATCAAGTAAAAGTAGATGGAGCAAGTGATTTTTATGTTTGTAATGCAAATGGGGAAATAACAGGTGAGATAAATACAATACAATCAAATAAAGAATTTTATATAGCAGTTCCAAAATCTAGTAATCCAACTAAAATAACATTTAAATTTAGACATGTAAAATGTAAAGCAACATTTTTTGATATTACAAGTGCAAGTGGTAATCAACAACAATTCTATGTTACACAATATAGTAGAGAATGGATTGAAAAGTCAATATCTATGAATTTAAAATGTTCTACTCTACCAAGTCAAACAATATATAAATATGCAAAAGATACAAACAGAACATATAAAGTAGGAGGAATAAAACTAGGATATAAAAATTGGACACCAGATAACAGTAAGTACAAAACAAAACCAAAAAAACCTAAAGAAGATGATTTTTATGAAATACATGAATATATAGAAATGGAGGAAGATGGAAAAGACGCAGATGGAGCAAAAAAATATAAAGAAGTAAAATATAAAGAAGAAGTATTTAATCAAGCTAAATATGATGCAGCTTGTGAAGAGTATGATAACTGGCTTAATAATTACAATTATTACATAAAATCAAAAAGTAATTATGTAGCAACAGGTACAACAGATAATCAAGGAAAAGCTACAATAACAGGAGATATTAGAGCAGGAACGTATGATTTATATGAAATATCTAGTACAAACCTATACTTTAGAATACCTACTCCAAAAAAAGTAAAATCTGGGCATAGGAATGGAACAACTGTATCAATTGACAATCCAAGAACACATGTTGATGTAGAGGGATGGATATGGGAAGAGCCGTCACAAGGAGCCGATAATTTAATGACTAGCAAAGATAGAAAAGTAAGTGGTGTACTAGTAGAATTAAAACTAAATGGAAGTAGAGTAAATTCTGCGGTTGTACAAAGTGATGGACATTATAAATTTCAATATCTAGAAGTAGACAAGCTCGACAAATACACAATAGAAGTTACATACAATGGATTGCTATACAAATCTATTCCACTAAAATTATCATCTACTAATGGCTCAAAAATGAGTGATATACAGAGTTTAAGAGATAACCTAAACAACCAGTATTCTACCATAGCAAAAAACACTGGAGGAATAAAATATAGTCAAAGTGACTATAAGAGTGTACCGGTGTTTGAAAATCAATATGGAGGAACACAAGACAAAGCAAGTGCACAAAAATATACAGGATACAACGTTCGAGCTAGCACAGACAATGCAGGATATAAAATAAAAAATGATTACAAAGTAGAAAAAGACTGCATAACTAATGTAAATTTAGGTTTAGTAGCAATAGATCAGCCAGACATAGCATTAGTAAAAGACGTAGAAAAAATAAAAGTAAGCATTAATGGACAAGAGCATGTTTATCAATATGGTAGCAGATTAAATGATACAATATTTAAACAAGAAGTAGCTCAGCAAGGAGAAGCAAATGCATTTGCAGTAGAACCTAAAAATAAATACAAATCTGATAGCAAATATGGAAACATGACATATACAAGACCATTATATGCAGCAGATATTGCATACGGTAACATAGGAGAAAACCAACAAAACAAATTAAAAGTAGCAGTCACATATAAAATAGGAATTAAAAATCAGCAAAGCAAATTAAAAGCTAAAATCAATAGCATAGTAGACTATTATGATAGCAAATATGAAGATACCATAGAAGTTGGAATGAAAATAAATAATGATGGAACAATAAATGGAACAAAACTTAGTACAGATGTTAACACAGGCAGTAAAAAACTAACAATAAAAAATATGAACTTAACAATAAACGAAGGAAAAACAGAATACCTTTATGTAAGACTACAAGTAAGAGAGCAAGAAGTAGTAAAAATTCTAAACGGTGGTAGCTTAGAACTAAACAACACCGCAGAAATTACATCTTATACTACTTTAGATTTACAAGGTAAAAAGCAAGCAGGTATAGATATAGACTCACAGCCAGAAAATACAGTTTTAAACAACCAAAAAACTTATGAAGATGATACAGATAAAGCACCAAAAGTTCAATTATCATTGCTTGGAGGTACTAATGGAGATGACCAAAGAGTAATATCAGGTACTGTATTTGAAGATAAAACAGATTTGAAAGACAACATCAGACAAGGAAATGGTATTTTAGATAATGGAGAAAACAAAATAAACGGCGTACAAGTATCTATTTATACATATAAAGCAGGCAGAAAAGAATTGGCAAAATATTATGACAGTAGAAATAAAAAATGGGTAGAGGCAAAATACACAACGCGGAACAGACGGCAATTATACAATAAGTGGATTTATACCAGGTGAATATGAAGTGGTTTATACTTGGGGAAATGACAAATATCCTGCACAAAAATACAAATCAACAATTGTATACAAAGATTCTTATGATACCAAAGCAGGAATAAATGGAAAAACAAAAGAAAATCAATGGTATAAAAACACATTCAAGCAAAAATTTGTAGGACAAGAATGGAATCAAAGCCAAAAGCAAGAAATAAGAACATCAGATGCAGTAGACGATTATACCAAAAGACAACAAATAGATCAGTCAACAGGAACTATAACGTATGGTACAGCAACAAATCCAGCAAACAACACAATGAATTCAACAACACCAACCTTCAAAATAAATATAGAATCTTATGATGGAAGTCTAAAAGCAGAGCAAGAATTCTCAAAAGGTTTAAACGGAAAAATCGACTTTACGAAAAGAAAAAATGAATATAAAAACTATGTAACAAGCATTGACTTTGGAATTGCATTAAGACCACAACAAAGATTAGTGTTACAAAAACAAATACAACAAGCAAGAATTTTATTAGCCAATGGATTTGAATTAGCAAAAATAAAAAGAGATAATAATGGAAACATGAGTGATTCACCATATGTTGTATATCTTGAAAAAAGCTCAGGGGGACGAGGACAAATAAAATTTGAGGTAGACAGTGAAATTATCCAAGGAGCGAAATTAGACATTATCTATAAATTTATAGTAGCAAATCAAAGTGAAAAAGACTACTTAAACCAAATATTCTATACCTATGGAAGAGGATATGGAGATCAAAAAAGTGATGAAACTACTATGCCAACATTAAGTGCTAAGCAAGTAATTGACTACTTAGACAATAACATTACAATTTCAGATGATGCCATAGAAAGTAAAAAATGGGATATCCTAAATAAAGATAAAGTAGGAAAAATGAGAACGGATACAAAACTTCTACAAAATACTGCTGCTATGCAATCATTTTTAGCAAATCGCAATGGCATTGTTATTACAGACAAATTATCTAAAAATTTAATACCAGGAGAAACAAATTCTATAGAATTAAACTGTTATAAATTATTATCAAATACTATAGATGGATTAGAAATCAATAACGATTCAGAAGTTATAGAAATAGAAAAAACTGGAGGTAGTGCAGTCTCAACAATACCTGGAAATTACATACCATTCCAATCATCAGGAGACGAAGACGATGATGACTATTCAGAAGAAGTAATAATAACCAAACCTACAGGAATAGGCTATGACTATATATTCTATGTATTACTAGCAATCAGCGTATTAGGAATACTAGTATTTGGTATAATATTAATCAAGAAAATTGTCTTAAAAGAACAATAATGTCGCATTGGGGACGTTTCCCTTGCGACATTTTTGTCGTTTTGGGGACACATCTAGTAACTTTTTTTATAAAAAAATATGAAAAAGTAGTTGACGAAACAGCAAAAATTGTTTATAATAACATAGTGACGAATAAATAATTTGGAGTAGTACCCAAGTGGTGAAGGGGATTGTTTGCTAAACAATTAGGTCGAGAAATCGGCGCGGAGGTTCGAACCCTCTCTACTCCGCCAAGAAGAGATATAGAAAAAACAAATTCTATATCTTTTTTATTTAAAAATTGAAAAACTTTGACAATCATCCAAAATTATTGTAAAATATAATTAAGAAGTATAAAAAGAAAGTAGGGGAGTAATATGAACAAAAAAACAAAAAAAATATTAATAATAGCAATACTTATAATATTACTGCTACTATTTTTTTACAGCTCAGTACAAGGAGCATGGAATTTTAATCCAGATGGTGGCTGGCAACCACAAAGCCAAACAGAAGCGCAAGGAGCTAGCAAATTAGGAAAAATAGGAAATAACATTGTAGCAATTGCAAATTACATAGTATCTGGAATAACAGTTATAGTCTTTTTAATATTAGGCATAAAATACATGATAGGAAGTGTAGAAGAAAAAGCACAATATAAAGAAACATTAGTCCCATATATGATTGGAGCAATTGTAGTTTTTTCAATAACAAATATCCTCTCAATAATTATACAAATAGTACAAAAAATATTTTAAATAAGAGGTGATGAAAATGAAAAAGCAATATCCAAAAATAATCATAACATTAATCATATTTTTAGCACACATATTCTTAATAGGATACACAACTTATGCTGTTAGTCCCCAAGGCGAAGAAGTAGTACAAACTATATCTGCAACAACAATAGACCAAGTTATAGGAGATGCAGATCAATTTATTGAAGAAGGAGAAGACAGCACAACAATAAATGAACAACAACTAAAAGATACAAAAAACTTTTTATATAATTTATTTTTAGGAATTGGAATTATAGTAGTAGTCATAGTGGGAATGGTTTTAGGAGTTAAATACATGATAGGAAGTCTAGAAGAAAAAGCAGAATATAAAGAACTTTTAGTAGGTTATCTAATTGGATGTGTAGTTCTATTTGGAGCATTTGGAATTTGGAAACTAGTAGTAAATATATTAGGAACACTAGGCTAATTTTACTTTTTAATATTATGGTAAAATCCTATAATATAAAAATGTAAAAAGGAGGCACGAAAATGAAAAACAAATTTATAAAAATAAGTATAATAAGCATTTTAATAGTTTTAATAATATCCTTTGCTTTTGCTTCTTATGGATTTTCAGCAGGTGATTTAACTGGAAGTGGTGCTTCAGTAGGAGGAGCTAACACTCAAATTAAAGGTGTAGTAAATAATATTGTAAAAATTTTAACTACAGTAGGTTCTATTACCTCAGTTGTTGTATTAGTGGTATTAGGAATTAAATACATGGTAGGAAGTATAGAAGAAAAATCACAATACAAAAAAAGTTTAATGCCTTATGTAATAGGAGCAATAATGGTTTTTGGAGTATCAACAATTACCGGAATAATTTATAATGTTGCACAAAAATTATTTTAATGTTATTATATTGCAAATAAAATTATTTAATGTTATAATATAAATAAATATAGTTATTAATATTTTAATATATATTTAGAAAGAAAGGGTGATAAGAATGAAAAAAGCAATGAAACTTGTATCTATACTATTAATAGTACTAATAATGGTATCATTGGTAACACCAGTATTTGCAGCAGAAGGACAAACAGCAGTACAAGATCCAAGCAAATATACTGGAGCAGGTTCAACTGTACAAACCACTAAATTAGATAATCTAGGACAAAATATTATAAAAGTTGTAACCACAATAGGTTCAATTGCTTCTGTAATCGTATTAGTAGTATTAGGTATTAAATATATGATGGGAAGTGCAGAAGAAAAAGCAGAATACAAAAAGACCCTTATGCCATACGTAATTGGTGCAGTATTTGTATTTGCAGCTTCTACAATAGCTAGTGTTATTTTCAACTTTGCAAATACAGTATAGTTAGAAAAAATAAAAACAAAAGAGAATGCTATAAATTTTATAGTGTTCTCTTTTTTTAACATAAAAAAAACACTAATATTACAAAAACATTACAAAAATATGACATTTTCATTACACTTCAAGAAAAAACGAAAAAAACGTCGCAATACGTTAAAAAACATGATATAATAAATAAAGAAGTATTATATTAAAAAGGAGTGTAGAAAAATGGAAATTCATGAAATTCCAAGAGACTATAGAGGAGAAAGCAGAATATTATATATATTTTCAATGAAAGCCTTAATGTACACAGGTATAGGAGCTTTTATAGGAGGCATTTTTTATTTGATATTCAATGCATTAGGAATGCAAATGATAGGAATAGGAATTGTTGTATTCTTTGGAGTAATTGGATTTTGTATTGGAACCTTTAAAATACCAGATACTAAAAAATTTAAATTCACACAGCAAACAGGAGGAGAAGCAATTGATGACATCATAAAAAGATGGATAAAATTTAAAAGACAAAAAAACAAGATATATGTATATTTGAAAGGAGAAACAAAAGATGAACAGTAATAATGACCAAATTTCAAACCTTTTAGGAATAATTTTAATTATTATGTTAGTAATTTTAGCAGTATTGGTAATTGCTCTTTTTGTAGTTCGTGCAAAAATAAAAAGAACTCAAAGAAAAAGAGAAGGAGAAATTATAGCAGGAACTTCCTCGTCTTCTTCCAAAACCACGAAAGCAAATACTAACACAAATGCTTCATACAACAAACAATCAATTTTTGATTTCATGGAATTTGATAAAATCGAAGATAACATGATAGTAAAGAAAAAAGGTAGCAAATATTTAATGGTAATAGAATGTCAAGGTATTAATTACGACTTAATGTCAGAATTAGAAAAAAACAGTGTAGAACAAGGATTTATACAATTTTTAAATACCCTAAGATACCCTATTCAAATATACATACAAACAAGAACAGTTAACCTAGAGAGTGGAATTATCAAATACAAAGAGCGTGTAAAAGATATTAGAAATAGAATGATGAACAAACAAATGGAACTAAATAGAATGCAAAATGCAAATTATGGAGAGCAACAACTGCAAGACATGAGATTAGAACTAATTAGAGAGCAAAACCTATATGAATATGGAGTAGACATCATTCAAAATACAGAAAAAATGAGTAAAAATAATAACATACTTAGAAAACACTATTATATTATTATAAGCTATATGCCAGAACAACTTAACGAAAACTACGCACCAGAAGAAATTACAGGAATGGCATTTTCAGAATTATATACAAAAGCTCAAACAATCATTAGTGCTTTATCAGTATCAGAAGTAGCTGGAAAAATATTAGATTCTAACGAATTAGCAGAATTATTGTACATTGCATATAATCGTGACGAATCTGAACTATATAATTTAAACAAATCATTAGAAGTAGAATTTGATGAATTATATTCAACAGCACCAGACGTTTTTGAAAAAAGAATAAAAGCATTAGACAAAAGAATAAAAGAAGAAGCAAATATTAGAGCAAACGAAGCAATACAAGAAGTTTTAATAGAAAATGAACAAGAAAGAGAAGCAAAAAGAAAAGAAAAAGAAATGGATGATTTAATAAAACAAATGGCAGAAATCATTTTATCAGAAAATGAAAGAATAATAGGGAAAGATATTGCAGATAAGGCAAAAACAAAGGTAAGAACAAGAAAAACTAAACCAAAGGAGGCAAAGCAATGAAAAAGGACAAAAGACAAGCTACAAATCAAATAAATGAAAATAAAGAAAATTTCTTAAAAAGAAGAACAATAAAAGACTTAATTGCGCCATCTGGGATAGATGTTTCTAATCTGGATCATTTAGAAATAATTTCTAATACCAAAAGATTTGCTAGAAGCTTCTTTGTATCTTCACTTCCAAGAATGTGTACATTTCCAGAATTATTCCGCGATATGTACCTATTTGGAGACATTAATACATCTATTTACATCAATCCAATCAAAGAAGAAACTTCTCAAAGCAGTTTAAATAGAGTAATTAACGAATTAGAAACAGAAAGAATAGTAGCAGCAGACAAAGGAAATATCAATAGAGAAAGCACAATTACACAAAAAAGACTAGAAGCAGAGCGTTTGAGAGACGAAATAGCAGCAGGATTTAACAAACTATTCGAAGCTACTGTTGTTTCCACATTATTTACATATAACCTAGAAGACTTAGATAGATTAACAAAAATGTTATCTTCTGACATGTCAAAAACAATGGTTGGAATAAAAACAGCATGGGGAATACAAGAAGAAGCATTCAAAAGCAATTTGCCATTAATGGACAACAAAATTAGTAAAAGTCATACATTTGACAGAAACTCAATGGGAACAGTATTTCCATTTACAACTTCAGAAATAGGACATCCTACAGGAGTACCATTAGGTTTTAACAAGCAAACAGGAACACCAATATTATTTGACAATTTCCATAGTTCACTTACCAATTATAACATGGTAATATTTGCAAAATCAGGAGCCGGAAAATCAGTTACCATGAAAACATTAGTATCTAGATCATCAGTATTAATGGGAATAGAAAGTTTAGCTCTAGATGCAGAAGGTGAATATACGGTAGTTGCAGAAAGCTTAGGTGGGATTAATGTTGTAATTAGTCCTAACTCAAAAACTGTTATAAATATATTTGATGTAGAAACAGAAACAGTAAAAGACGAAATAACAGGTAAAGAAAAAACAGTATTAAACATAGAAAACAAAGTAGAAGATGTTACTCAAGGATTACTTACTATGGCAAAAGGAAGTACGAGAAGTTCAGAAGTAAATGAGTTAACAAAACAAATCATAGCAGAATCGGTAGCAGAAGAATATGCAGCATTAGGAATAAAAAATGATCCCAATAGTTTATATGAGCAAAATACAGTAGGTTTATCTAAAAATAATATGTTATCTAAAAAAAGAAAAAATATGCCAACCATTGGTAGTTGGTATAGAAGAATTGCAATAAAAGCAAAAGAAAATAAAAATCCAGATTATCAATATCATTACAGTTATTTATTAAAAGTTATGAAACAATATATTCGTGAATATGATGGGCAAATGGCATATTTTGATGGACAATCTACTTTTAACTTATTAGAAGGAGCACCCTTCATTAACTTAGACATTTCTCAATTAGAAGAAAGATTTGCAAGACCACTTGCACAACAAATATTACTTTCTTGGATTTGGGAGAAATTTGTTAAAAAGAATAGTGAAGATAAAAAAAGAGCAACAATGAAAAGAGTATTAGTTGACGAAGCATGGATGTTATTACCTTATGATGAAGCAGTAGATTTCTTAAATAAAATGGCTAGACGTGCTAGAAAAAGAAATGTTTCACTTGCAATTATTTCACAAAGATTTCAAGACTTTTATGAAAAACCAGAAGCACAAGCAGTTTTAACATCTTCAGATACAAAATTGTTTTTAGCACAAGATAAATCTGAAATACAATATTTGAAAGAAGTATTTAAACTTTCAGAAGGAGAAGCAAACTTTTTAGTTACTTGCCAAAGAGGAGAAGGATTGCTAAAAGTAGGCTCAGATACAGCTATATTGAAAATTGTACCAACGAGAAAAGAATTTGAATTTGTTGAAACAAATTTAAATCAATTAGCAAAACAAAGAGGAAACTAGAGGAATGGAGGTAACTATATGAAGTTTTTTACGAATAAAAGTATATGGTCAAAAATAATCATTATTCTTATATTTGTTATTTTGTTTGAATTTGTTGTAGCAAAACCAGTACAAGCAGATGATGATTTTGTGACATTTGGTGGAACATTAGTATCTCCAATAGCAGGATTGTTTGTTGCATTAGGAGATGGAATGACGTCTGTAATGCATGAGTGGATTATGGGGCAAGAACAAGATTTATTACCAGCTTTTGAAGAAGATAATAGTGCTTTAGGTTGGATAGTGGATCATATATTATGGATAGGAGCAGCGGTTGCATTGATATTTGGTGCACCTATAGGTCTTATTATAGGTGCAATCACTATAACATTTTTAATGAAAGGTCTTTTTAGTTATATAATGGGTGATTCAGAGCGAACACGTAATACTTCGTTTGTATCATATCCATATGCAATAATAAAAGATGTTGATAAGATGTGGTTTCCAGCTTATACATTGACACCAGAAGAAATTTTCAAAGGTCATATTTTATTATTCAATGTTGATTTTTTTAGTGATCCGATTACAGTACGACCACACACAGATGACGATGGAAACATACAATATTATTACTATTTAGATGAAAATGGCGAAGAAGTAAAAACTTCTAACCAAAATTCTGCAGCTATTTTAAGGAACAATATTAGTAGTTGGTATGTTGGACTAAGGAATATAGCTATAGTTTGTATGATGATTGTTTTATTATATGTAGCTATTAGGATGTTGTTATCATTAACAGGAGAAGAAAAAGCAAAATATGTACAAATGTTTAAAGATTGGTTAATTGGTATGGCATTGCTAGCATCTATGCATTATGTTATGGTATTTGCTAATGTAATTGTTAATAAAATCACGGATGTTGTTTCTTCTTCGGTGGCTTCTAAATCGTATGTTGTAGCAATACCGGATAAAGATGGAGAAATGACAGAAAAATTAGAAGAGTTTGGATATGAGAATTTTACTAAAGATGGAAAAATAGATGAAAATACTAGCGCTTTCAATGAAAATGGTAGCGGAGATAAAATGATTTGTTGGCAAACTAATTTAATGGGAGCTTTAAGAATAAGTATTGAATGTTCAAATTATGGAATGTCTTATGTGGGAAAATCCTTGTGTTTTGCAGCTTTAGTGTTATTTACAGTATTTTTTGTATTTACATATTTAAAAAGGTTATTATATATGGCATTTCTTACAGTTATAGCGCCACTAGTTGCGTTAACATATCCAATTGATAAATTAAATGATGGACAAGCACAAGGGTTTGACAAATGGCTTAAAGAGTATATATTTAATTTATTAATACAACCAATGCATTTGTTATTATATTATATTTTAATTACATCAGCATTTGATTTAGCAGGAACGAACCCTGTTTATAGCCTTGTTGCTATAGGATTTATGATGCCAGCAGAGAAATTATTGAGAAGTTTTTTCGGATTTGAAAAAGCAAGTACGCCAGCAGGAATTGGTGGAGCAGCAGGTACAGCATTGGCATTGGGTGCAGTTAGTAAATTAAGAGACCTTGGTAATGGATTTTTTGGAGGTTCAAAACCAGGTTCATCTTTACCAAAGGGGGATAAAGGAGATAAAAACAACATAAGAACACCAAAAAATCAAAATGGTGGTTTGGATCCATTAGCCGTAACAGCAGGAGCAGCACAACAAACACCACAACAACAAAATGATAATCAAAATGATGATGAGGATAATAATCAGGAAGAAGAACAACAAACACGAATACCACAGCCAGGTGATCCAGATTTTATGGGACCACTTCCGTTACCACGACCGGGAGATCAAAATTTTATGGGACCATTGACTCAAGAGCAGTATGAACAACAACAAGAGCAGCAACAGGACCAACAAGAACATCAAGACCAACAAGAGCAGCAACAACAACCGCAACAACAACCAGATAGAACGCCAATGGATAGGCGAAGAGAAAGAGTAAGACAACGCTTACTAAATGGAAGACCAACCAAAAGACAAAGAATAAAACAAGCGGTAGGTCGAGTAATGACGCCTGCAGGACGAGTAGCACAAAAAGCAGGTAGACAGCTTTGGAGAGCAACAAAGGCAACAGGTGCATATGCAGGAACTGGTGTGCTTAATACTGCAAAGAAGTTACCAAGAGTTGCTACGACGGCAACTGGAGTGGTAGCTGGAGCAGCGGTAGGTGCTATGGCAGGTACGGTAGCTGCTATGCTTACAGGAGATCCAAAACAAGTAGCAACTTATTTAGGTGGAGGTGCTCTTGTAGGTGAAAAAATGGGTTCAGGAGCATCAGATTTTGTAGAAAATAAAGTAGGCGTTTTACAACCAAAAGATGCAAAGCAAAGTTTTAACAAAGTCTATAATGGTGCCAAATATCAGGATGAAAGATATGATAAATATAAAAGAAAATATAAGAAAGATGATGAATTAAAAGAAAGACTAAAAGCAAATTTTGATAAGAAAAAGGTAGAAGAGATGCTTAAAAAGGGGAATATTGTGGACAAATGCTTGGATAATGGAATTGATGATATAGATGACATTATTGCAGTTCAAAGATTGAAGGATGAAGATCAAAACAATGTTGGAACTGATGAAAAAGCAATTGCATATGCACAGATGGCAAAAAGAGTAGGAAATGAATATAATGCAGATACAGACAAACAAAAGAAATGGAGGACTACTTTTAAAGAAGGTTATATGAAAAATAATATGAGCGAAGACCAAGCAGATGCACAAGCAGGAATAGCAATGGAAATGATAGCAAAATATAATACGCTTAAGGGAAATAATAATTAAAAAGGAGGCAATGATAATGCTAAGACTAAAAAGATTCTATAATCAAAATAGGAAAGGGATATGGTTAATGGCATTGATAATTGCCTTCTTGTTTATTATATTACAACTTTCTAATATGATAGCACATAATCAAAATAGTAAACGATTAGCGAATAATAATGCGCCAATCTTTAGTAGTGTGCCAAAAAAAGAAAATAATATTACAGTTGAATCAACTAAATCAGCTGTATCAGGCGAAGAAGTTTCATCTAGTAGATTAAATGAGCAAACAGATGCAATAAAAAAATTTATAAATTATTGCAAGCAACAAAAGATAGAAGAAGCATATCAAATGCTAACAGAAGAATGCAAAGAGGAAATGTTTCATACTTTAGACGATTTTTATAATCTTTATTATATAAAGATGTTTAGTAAAACTGATATTGAATCTTCAATTGAAAATTGGCATGGAAATACTTATAAAATAAAAATGTATGAAAATATGTTAACTACAGGGAAAGCCAACACAAAAGATGTTTTGCAAGATTATATTACATTGGTAAAAAAAGATAATGATTATCAGTTAAACATTAATAGTTATATAGGAAGAGAAGAAACTAAAAAATCAAAAGAAGAAGAAGACTATACTATTACAGTAGTGCAAAAAAATGTATATATGGATTATGAAAAATATACTATTGAAGTTGAAAATCATTCGCAACAAGATATTTTATTAGATACCATGAGAAATGAAAACACAATGTACTTAGAAGACAATTTTGAAGGAAAATACGGAGCATATAATCATGAGTTATCAATGGCTGACTTAACGGTAACCCAAGGCAATAAAAAACAAATTACAGTAAAATATTATAGTGCCTATAACTCAGACAAAAAGATACAAAAATTAGTATTTTCAGATGCTATTTTAAATTATAATTCTAACCATAAAATGTGGAATGATTATGAAACAAGTATAATACAAATAGCATTATAAAAGTGAGGGAGACAAATGGAAGAAGTAGTAAAAAAAGCAATGGCAATAATAAAACGAGTAGCAAAAACAGTTATAAGAACAATTATACTTGTGTGTTTACCAGTAATTTTAATATTTATGCTATTAGCAGCAGCACTATATCATCTTACGATTGATGACGGTACTTGGGATGAAGATTCAGCAAATGTTCCATATAATATGGCGATGTATACTTCAGCTACAGTT
Organism: uncultured Clostridia bacterium; assembly: GCA_947626865.1. GTDB lineage: Bacteria > Bacillota > Clostridia > TANB77 > CAG-508 > CAG-269. Next base: position 16,734 of record CANQTZ010000005.1, on the reverse strand, counting down.
TTGAATGAAGATGGTACTTTTGGAAATTCCATGAACATTGCAGAAGTATGGGATAATTTAGTTAGGAATCATAGTCGAATAACACAATATTTAGACTCTCCAGAAGAACTAGCTACACTTGTTAATGCTCAGATAGTTACGCAAATGCCAGACACAAGAGAAAATCCAGATGAGGAAATTAATTGGGATAATGTTGATTTGGTAAATGGACCAATTCAAGGTATTGTGAAATTTAAAAGAGCTAATCAGGAGGGAGATAAAAAAACTTTAACCTATGTTCCAAGAGAACAATTTTATACATGGCTAGAGGATTACAATGAAAATGGAAGTACAGAAGCAAGAAATAATATATTAAATCATTTTACAGTAAAACAAACTACTAATTATCAAATAAATGGTTTTGGAACAGATGTAACAGCAGACATATCAGAGAGAATTGTACAAGCCGCTCAAAGCACACCATCTCCAGGAGCAGGATATTGTCAGAAATGGGTAAGACAGGTATATGTGAATGCTGGACTTGAAAATGTACAATATGGATCTGCATATGAAGCATATCAACATTGTTGTGTATCACAAGATATGAATAATATTCCAGTAGGAGCAGCGGTATATGGAACAGGAGTGCGCTGGGCTGGTCATGTTGGAATTTATATTGGTAATGGTATGGTTATGGACAATGTGGGGCAAATAAAAACGCAAACATTGGAAGAATGGCTTAGTTGGCAGCATAATACATTAGATGGAAGAACAGGATGGCTTGGTTGGGGATGGCAATCAGGACAACCAGTTATTACATCTACAGGTTCTAATGAAAATACAGATAATCATCAAGAGGATGATGATAATAATACACAAAATAATAATGAGTCAGAGGTTGTACAACAGGTAACTAGTTCTACTACATTTGCTGTAGAAGTTGCAACATGGAATCAAACAGAGACAAAATTAGAGTCAAATGATCCAAATGTTGAAACATATTCTAATACAGATTATCATATTCAAGTGACTGCAATTAATTATCAGCAATTAGTAGAGAAATATAGTATGCCATTTGATTTGTTATGGGGATTTATAGTAACAGGAAGGAGCAAAGACTTTGCATTAGCGATGTCAGATTTAGCATATAATAGCAAGTTGGAAATTACAGTATATGATAACTATAATAAAAATACACAAGTAGATACTTGGACTTATAAAAAACAGACTAAGAATGATGTAAGAGTTAATGCTACAGGTACTGGAGATGATGAAGGAGGAGGAACTCATACAGTTAATGGTTCTACGCAATTTACTGATGTACAACCTCACGATTATACAACCACTAAAACAGTAGTAACACAAACTAATACGTTATCTTATGCATTAACTTTAGCAGATAGTTGGTGTATGAAGACAGAAGGGGATTATACTTTTGATGGGGCAAGTTCTAATACAAGTGATAGTCAGGCTACACGTAATAATACATCTTATCCAGCAGCAGCAGAAGCTGTAACACATGAAGAATATCCAAATTCAGCTGTTAATGAATTAGAAGGAAGTTTAAAAAATCAATTAATGGAAATTGAAGGAATGGATGAAAGTAGTATAGTTATAGCAAAAAGTTTTCAGGTGGAAAAACGTTCGAGATATATTAATATTGTTGATAATATTACTAATACAACGGAAACTTCAATTTATACATATACACCACCAGTAGTTACTGAAAAAGTAAATGAAACAACAGAGCCTAATTTTGTGACAGTATTTAATAATGGAAGTTACAATCGTAATAGAACCAATATAATATCAGGTTGTCATTGGCTTTTTACTATATTAAAAACTAATGAAAGTACAAATGATATGGTTGATTTAGTTAAATATTTACTTTATAAAGCAACTGGTAATGGTTATGGAATAACTGAATTTGATTTTAATGCATTTAATCCTAATGGTTTTTCATCAGTTTCAGATATAAGAGGAGGAAATGTAGAAGAACAAGTTTGGTATGCACTAAGGTCAGCAGGATTTAGTGAATATGCTACAGCAGGAGCAATGGGAAATATATATGGAGAGTCAGGATTTAGACCACAAGCAGTAGAAGGAGGATATAATGAAAACAATGGTGGAATTGGACTATGCCAATGGACTAATAATAGCAGGGGATCAAGAGGAAGAAATGCAAATTTAAAAAATTATGCAAATTCTAGAGGGGCAAATTGGCAAGATGTAAATATACAAATACAATTCTTATTGACAGAACTTACAGGTGAAGGAGATGCTAGTGGATATGCTTCAAAAGCTTTTATAAGCAATAGGATGTATGATAGATATTACTCAGATGATGTATGGAAAAATGCAACTTCAGTAGAAGAAGCAACAAGGGCTTTTTGTGCAACATTTGAAAGACCAGGAAAGACATATTTTTATAGTAGTATGAATAAAAGAGTTGAAGCAGCACAAGGTTATTATAATCAGTATGCAGGAAAAGATTTATCAAGTTTTGCAGATGCATCAGATACATCAGGAGATGCATCAGAAGCATCAGGAAAGGCAAGAGAAATATTAAGGATTGCTGATAGCAAAAAAGGTTGTAGATATGTAGAAAAAGCTTCGGGACCAAATACATTTGATTGTTCTGGATTTACATCATGGTGTTATGCACAAGCTGGAATTACAATACCAAGATCAAGTGGTAATCAAAAAGCAGGAGCAAAACAAGTAGTTGATGTAAAACAAGCTCGTCCAGGAGACATTTTATGGAAGAGTGGTCATGTAGGACTTTGTGTAAGTAATGATAATGGTAAAATTCGTTATATTCATTCTCCACATTCTGGAGATGTAGTAAGATATGCTAATGGTGGAGAAACATATTTTACACATGCTCTACGCTATATTGATTAGATGAAAAAGAAAGGATTATGAAATCAAAAATGAAAGATTTGAAAAAATTGATTATTGCAATGATTGCAATTGTCATCGTAATAATTATTATAGTTATCATTTTGATGGAAAACATAAAAAAGCAAGAAAAAATAGACATTCAAGAAAAAACAGAAACTCAAGAAGAAACAGCGAATTTTGATGATGACACTATTGATTATACTAAAGTAGAAGTGGAAAATACCACAAGTAGTCTTGATTATTATAGTATAATCAACTGTATACAAACATATTTTGATACAATTAATAAAAATAATAGCATTTATTTTGGTTATGCAGATGACGATAACGATGGAGGAATGATTGATGAAACAATTGCTAAACAAAAGATGTATGATTTATTAAGTGATAAATATATGCAAAACAATAATATAACATTAGATAATATTTATGATTACATTCATAATATAGAAGAACAAGTAATGTTTACAGCAGTAGAAATGAGAGAATTAAAAGGAGAAAAATCAAATAGTTATGCAGTATATGGATTTATTCAAGATACAGAATATAACTATATTGAAGATATTTATTTAATTGTTTATCAAGATGAAATCAACACTACTTTTTCGATTGAAGTATTAGATAGTAATAATTATGACTCAATAGAAGATATCACACTTTCAAAAGAAAACTTTTCTATTACTCCAAACGAAAATAATAAATATAATACCCCTAAAGTAGATGAAGCCTATATAGCAACAGATTACTTTAACACTTGTAAAAAGATGATATTAGGAAAGCCAGAATTATCTTATAGCTACTTAAACGAGGAATATCGAGACAAGAGATTTAAAAATTATGATAATTATAAAAAATATATTGAAGAAAATAGAGAAAAAATAAAAAAGCTAGGCATCACAAAATATCAATTAAATGATGTAGAAGAATATATAGAATATATATGTCTAGATCAAGAAAATAATTATTATATTTTTAGAGAAAAAGATAATATGAAATTTGAAGTTTTCTTAGATACATATACAATAGATAGCAAACAATTCTTAGATAAATATAATAGTAGTAGTGAAAAAGTAAAAGAAGGAATGAATGTTGAAAAATTTTTCGAATCAATCAATCATTATGATTATGAATATGCTTATAGTGTTTTAGCAGATTCATTTAAGGAGAACAATTATCCTTCTGAAGAACAATTTGAAAATGAAATAAAAAATAATTTATTTGAGCATAATTATGTGGAATATAAAGGTTATGAAGAACAAGAAGACTTAGGGGTATTCACTATAACAGTAAGTAATACAAATAATGACGAAGAAGAAAATAAACAACAAAAAACAATGACTGTTATTGTACAATTGCAAGAAGGAACCGACTTTGTAATGTCATTTAGTATAGAATAAATGGGTGATTATATGATTGAAATAAAAAATGTATCAAAAAACATTATTCAAGATTTAGATTTAACAATTAAAGATGGCGAAATATTTGCATTTTTAGGACCAAATGGAGCAGGAAAAACAACAACAATAAAAATGATAACAGGAATATTGCCAATAGCTAGAGGAGACATTTTAATAGATGGAAATAGCATTATTACAAATCCAATACAAGCCAAAAAGAAAATGGGATTAGTACCAGATAGCCCAGATGTCTTTTTAAGGCTTAAAGGTATAGAATACTTGAATTTTATAGGGGATATGTACAAAGTACCGATAGATATAAGAAATAAAAGAATAGAAGAATATACAAAGGAATTAGAAGTAAATGATATTTTAAATGACAAAATAGAAACATATTCTCATGGTACGAGACAAAAATTTGTTATAATAGGTGTTTTGTTACATGAGCCAAAAAACTGGATATTGGATGAACCATTATCCGGTTTAGACCCCAAATCAGCTTTTTATTTAAAAGAAAAGATGAAAGAACATGCAAAAAAAGGAAATACTGTATTTTTTTCTACCCATATATTAGAAGTAGCTGAAAAATTATGTGACACAATTGGTATTATTGACAAAGGAAAATTGATTTTATCTGGTTCATATCAGCAGATAAAACAAAAATTCAAAGAAGATAATACCTTAGAAGAAATATTTATGGAGATAACCAAAAATGATGAATAAAATAAATACTTTAACAAAAGTTTTTAGAAAAAGCTTTTTCCAAAATTTTAAAATTTACAATAAAGAGGAGAAAAAAATACAGAAAGATTCCATAATATTTTGGGCAATTATTATTATTGCAATGGCTATATTTTATATTAGCCAAAAAATTATAGATGAGCTTGTGGTGGAGGGGCAACCAGAAATATTTTTGTATATATATTTCTTAATATTAACAATTTTTCTAACATTTCAAACAATATTAGTTGCAACAAATGTATATTTCTTTTCTAAAGATATGGAATACATACTACCAATGCCAATTTCACCATTAGAATTATTGCTGGCAAAATTTAACACCTTATTATCTATGTCATACATATCAGAAGCCATATTTGGCTTTATACCACTATTAATGTATGGAATAAAATCACAACAACAATTTGGATATTATATACTTATGCTACTTGTTTTAGCAATATTTCCAATTTTAATAGTAACAGTAATAAGTATTTTAACAGTCCTTTTTATGAAATTTGCAAAATACTTTAAAAATAAGCAATTTTTCCAGACATTTGTTACATCATTTTTAACATTTAGCATGTTAATTATAGAAATAGCTATTATGAGTGACTTTTTTGGCATAGGCAGTCAAAATCTAAATATGGTTCAGGAGACACAAGAAGCAATTGATCCAAATTTAATAAAAGAGCAGTATAGTAATCTAACAGATAATTTTCTTATCATAAATCCAACCATAGAGATTTTGAAAAAAGATACAGGGTTATTAAATATTTTGTCAAATTTACTTAAGTTAATTATTTACAATGGTATAGGACTTATATTATTTGTTTTTATAGGATGGAAAATATATATAAAAAATCTTTTAGACAGTATGGCATACGTCAAAAAAAGTACACATAAGACAAAAAAAGTAAAATATCAAATGAAAAATAATATAAATATAGCAAGTTCTTACATAAAAAAAGAAATTAAGAATTTAGTGAGATATCCAGTATTCTTAATACAAACTACTTTTCCAATTATGATTATAATAATTTCGATGGCAACTATGCTGTTTTTCTCAATTTCTATGGTAGGTGCTAGCAATGAAGTAAATACTAATACAACGTTAGATTTTGAAGTAATTTGCGTTATTTTAGGTTTATTACAATTCTTATTTTCAATATCTGGATTATCGCTAACAGCGATTTCAAGAGAGGGAAGAGATGCAGTATTTATAAAATATTTGCCAATTGATTTATATAAACAATTTTTATATAAAAACGCATTACAAATTATGTTGAATTTTTTAGTAACAATTATAGTATTAGTAACAATATATTATTTTATCCCAACAATAGGTTGGCTAAATATAATATTATTAGGAATTATTGCTACCTTATTGAATTTCATCAATAGTTATCTAATGTTAATTATAGACATAAGGAGACCTAATTTAAATTGGGACGTTCCATATACTGTAGTTAAGAAAAATCCAAATAAAATATTTCAATATAGTCTTATGATTATCATGATTTTAATTTTGATGTATTTATCTACTATATTTAAGGAATTTGAATTAGAAATAAGAGTAGGATTAATAATTGAGATGATTATATTTTTAGCTATTTTTGTTACAATAGATATATTAGTTAGAAAATTTAAAAATAAATTATTTAATAAAATAACATGAGGATGTTCTAAAAATGGAACATCCTCAAAAAAATATCAACTAATGATTTAATAATTGGATTTTCATGATACATCTTTATGAAGAAATTTCTAACAGAAGGAATTTGCCATAAAAGCATTAAAATTAAAATAGTAATTCCCAAAGAAATGGCACTATGCAAATAATCTTCAAAAGTTCTTTTATATTTAATATCTTGCGTATTTTGCAATTCCTGTTCATAATCATAAGTATTCTGATTATGATATACTTGTCTAGGTTGTTCTTCTTGCGAAATAGTATTTTCAATTAAGCTTTCATCAAATTCATGCCTTTTTTGCGGATCAGAAAGTACCTCATATGCTTCATTAATTTCCTTCAAAATTTCTTCTGATTTATATTTATTTTCTGGAGCTTGCAGATCTGGGTGGTACTTTTTGGCTAAAGTTTTGTAAGCTTTTTCAACAATTTCAGGTGAGGCATTTTTATTTACTTGCAATATATCATAGTAATTTTTTTTTCATTGCATAATCCTTTCAAAAATAATAATATATTATTTATTTGTAACTCCCAACTGCATAACAGACTTTAATACAAAGAGGGTTAATAATTATCTTTTTTAATAACTGCGTAAGCGACCAAACGAGCTTTGCGAGTGCGATTGGAGCAACTTACATACTAGTATTTTTAATTATGGAAGTTGCGACACACAAAGTTATGAAAAAAGATAATTATTTAACCCTCTTTATAAAAAGTCTGTAATTTGTTGGTCCCCCCGAATTGTTACAAATAAATATTATATTAATATTTTGACATATAAAGTTTATTTGCTGTGAAGGGTAACAAAATTTTTATCGCTTTTTGTTTTATTTTCCTCATCTAATGCTTTTATTCTATTTTGTTTTGTCTTTAAATTATCCTTAGCAACAGTCATAAGTAGCTTAATTCTATTAGTCTGATTTGTTTCACTAGCACCTGGGTCATAATCAACAGGGGAGATATTTGCCTCTGGGTACTTACTGCGAATAGTTTTAATAACACCCTTTCCAACAACATGATTTGGCAAACAAGCAAATGGTTGAACACACACAATATTTGGAATATCATTCTCAATATATTCAATCATTTCAGCAGTTAAAAACCAACCTTCACCAGTTTGATTTCCAATAGACAAAACGTCCTTTACTTTTTCTTCTAAATGCCAAATATCACATGGTGGTAAATAATTTTTCTTAGAATTACTAAGAGCAATTCTAACATCCTTTTCTAAAATATCAATTAATTTAATAGCAACTTTCATCAATTTAGAAGAGGTTTTATTGGTATTTAGCAAATTATTAAAAGTAATTTTATGAGTACACATAAATTTAGCAAATCCCATAAAATCTGGTAAAATTACTTCAGCTCCTTCTTTTTCCAAAATGTCAGCCACATAATTATTACCAAAAGGATGATATTTTATCAAAACTTCACCAACAATTCCAACACGTGGTTTTTCTTTTGAAGTATCTAGCTCAATTTTTTCAAAGTCATTTACAATATCATAAATGCTTTGCTTAAATTCCTTGCTATTAGATTTTTCTAATAACTTTTTGCATTTTTCCATCCAAGTATCAAATAGTTTTTGAGTTTCACCTTTATTTTTTTCATAAGCTCTATTTTTGGTCAACATTTTTTGCAATAAATCGCCATAAACAACCATTCTAAGCAACTTTTCCATAAGAGGAACAGTTAGTTTAAAACCAGGCATTTTTTCCATTCCAACAATGTTGAAAGAAATAACAGGTACATTTTCAAAGCCGGCATCTTTTAGAGCTTTGCGGATAAATCCTATATAATTAGTTGCCCTACAACCACCACCTGTTTGTGACATAATCAATGCGGTTTTATTTATATCATATTTTCCAGATTGAAGAGCCTCTATCATTTGACCAGTTACTAAAATAGATGGGTAACAAGCGTCATTATTTACGTATTTTAAACCTGTTTCTACAGTTTTTTGAGTACACTGTCTTAATAGTTCGACATTATAGCCAGAAGAACGTACGGCAGATTCTAACAATTCAAAGTGAATTGGAGCCATTTGAGGGATTAAGATAGTATAATCTTTTCTCATTTCTTTAGTAAATATTTTTTTATTAACGGCGTAATTTCCATCTTGTTTTTCCTGCTTTTTTTCTTTATCACGTTTTTTCATACTAGCTAAAAGAGAGCGGATACGGATTCTTACAGCCCCTAAATTATTTACTTCATCTATTTTTATTAATGTGTACATTTTATTGTAGCTTGTAAGGATTTCTTCAACTTGGTCTGTTGTAACAGCATCTACACCACAACCAAAAGAATTTAATTGTATTAGCTCTAAAGAGTCATGTTTTCCAACAAATTCAGCTGCTGCATATAACCTTGCGTGATACACCCACTGGTCAACAACACGAATAGGTCTTTTTGCTTCTGCCTTATCAGAAACGCTGTCTTCTGTTAATACACAAAGTCCTAGCGAAGTAATTAAAGTATCAATTCCGTGATTAATTTCAGGGTCGACATGATAAGGACGTCCGAGCAAGTACGATTCCTTTTAAATGGTTTTCTTCTATATATTTTAAGGTTTCAGCACCTTTATTGCGGATATCGTTTTTACATTTTTGATATTCTTCTTCTGCTTTTTTAGAAGCTTCTATTAGTTCTGCTTTTGTAAAGTGATATTGTTGAAATTCTTCTAATTCCATCATTTTTTTCACAAGATTTTTTTGGTCAAAAGGCAAAAATGGATTTAAGAATTTTATGTTTTTTAGCCCTTCAACATTGTTTTTCAATACTTCTGAATAAGAAATAACAATAGGGCAATTGTAGTGATTATCTGCCTTTTCATATTCTTTCCTAGAGTATGGCATACAAGGATAAAATATGGTTTGAATGCCTTGCTCTAATAAACTTTCAATGTGACCATGAGAAAGTTTAGCAGGATAGCATACAGATTCAGAAGGCATAGATTCCATTCCTTTTTCATAGGTTTTACGGTTACTTTTTTCAGAAAGGATAACGCGAAAACCTAAAGAGGTTAGGAAAGTAAACCAAAATGGGTAATCTTCGTACATATTTAAAACACGTGGAATACCAATAATTCCTCTTGTGGCCTTTTCTTCTGGTAGAGGTGTATAATCAAAAATTCGTTTTTGTTTATATTGAATTAGATTTGGTATTTCTTTTGCTTTTGTGATTATTCCACTACCTTTTTCGCAACGATTACCAGATACATGAATTTGACCATTACTAAATTTATTAATGGTTAGTTTGCAATGGTTTTCACAATTATTGCAACGAGTATGTGTTGTTTTTATTTGTAATTTATCTAATTCGTCTGTTTTTAATATAGTTGAGGTATATTGCATATCTAAATTAGCTTCATATTGTTCTTTGCATAAAAGTGCCATACCATAAGCACCCATTAGACCAGCAATGTCTGGGCGAGTTACATTCTTTCCAACAATTAATTCAAAACTACGTAAAACAGCATCATTATAAAAAGTACCACCTTGTACGACAATGTGTTTTCCAAGTGTTTCAACATCTCTAACCTTCATTACTTTTTGAATAGCATTTTTTATAACTGAGATAGACAAACCACTAGAAATATCGCCAATAGAGTAACCTTCTTTTTGTGCTTGTTTTATTTTAGAATTCATAAAAACAGTACAACGAGAGCCTAAATCAACTGGGTGCTTACTTTTAATTGCCTCTTTTACAAAATCAGAAATATCTAAATTTAAGCTTTTGCTGAAAGTTTCAATAAATGAACCACAGCCAGAAGAACAAGCTTCATTCAATAATATATTATCAATAGAACCATTTTTCATACGAATATATTTCATATCCTGCCCACCAATATCAACAATGCTAGTAACATCTGGCTCAAAAGTTTTGGCAGCTGTATAATGAGCAATGGTTTCAATTTCATTTAAATCAACATTTAATGCAGTCTGTATTAATTTTTCTCCATAACCTGTAACACCACTATATCTTAAAATAGCCTTAGAAGGTAGTTCTGCATAAAGTTTTTTTAGCATATTAATAACACTCTTTAGTGGATTTCCTTCATTACTTCCATATAGAGAATATAATAATTTACCATCTTTATCAATCAATACTAATTTTGTAGTAGTAGAACCTGCGTCAATGCCAAGGAAACAATCACCTTCATAATTCTTTAAAGAAGCCTTAGCAACAGTAGCTTTAGAGTGTCTTTCTTTGAATGCCTCATAATCTTCCTTATTTTTAAACAAAGGTTCTAAAGGATGAGTAGTAGTATCATTTGAATTTTTCAAATTTTCTATTTTTTGTTCTAATTCACTAGTAGAAATCGTATCAGAAGACATAGAATCTAAAGCTGCACCAGTGGCAACTAAAAGATGAGCTTCTTCTGGCACAATAACTTCATCATTTTTTAAATTTAATGTTTCAATAAATCTTTTTCTTAACTCAGATAAATAATTCAAAGGACCGCCTAAAAATGCTACATTACCGCGAATTGGTCTACCACAAGCAAGCCCACTAATAGTCTGATTAACCACAGCTTGAAAAATAGAAGCAGCAATATCTTCCTTAGCAGCACCTTCATTAATTAGAGGTTGGATATCAGTCTTTGCAAAAACCCCACAACGAGAAGCAATAGGGTAAATCGTAGAATAACCTTTTGCAAGATCATTCAAGCCAGCAGTATCAGTATGTAGCAAAGAAGCCATCTGGTCTAAAAAAGCTCCTGTTCCCCCAGCGCAAGTACCATTCATACGTTGCTCAATAGACTCATCAAAATAAATAATCTTAGCATCCTCGCCTCCCAGTTCAATAACAACATCAGTCTTAGGAATATACTTTTCAACAGCGCGTTTGCACGACACAACCTCTTGAATAAAATTAACCCCCAAAAACTTAGCAGCAGACATAGCGCCCGAACCAGTAAGAGCAATAGTAAAACAATTTAAAGGATAGCGCAACAACAAATCCTCAAGCACCTTACAAACAGTATTCTTAGTATCAGAAAAATGCCTCTTATAATCCTTATACAAAACCCTTTTATCCTGATCCATAACAATAATCTTCACAGTAGTAGAGCCAACATCAAGCCCAATATGTAAAACGTCTTCCATGTTAAAAACCTCTTTTCCGTAGACAAAATATTTATCTAACCACTTTAATTTTATACGCAAAAAGCCATTTTGTCAAATGGAAAAAACTGGATGTATCATTTGGGACAGGCACCAGCGATACATCGATGTGCCATTTGGGACAGGCACTAACGATACATCAATGTGCTTTTTGGGACAGGTTACTTTTATGCGAAAAAGTAGTTCTAAAAGGGACAAACAATTAATAAGATAGTAGTAAATAAAAAGTGCAAGGAGGATATATATGAAAAATAAAAAGATAGGAATTATATTTTTTATTTTATTAATAATTGTAATTGTAGGGGGATATTTTGCTATAAAATATGTTAAAAATAAGCAAGAAGAGGAGCCAACAGTTGTTGAAGAATATACTCCTCAAGAGGAGATAGCGGAAGAGCAAGTAAGGCAAACGATTATAAGTTTATATTTTCCATCAAATGAAACTAGTGAGCTAAATCCAGAAGCAAGGCTAATAGATATAAAGGAGATTATTAATAATCCTTATGAAAAGCTAATTAATTTATTAATAGAAGGACCGAAAAATGAGAAAAATAAAAAGGTAATTCCAGAAAATACAAAATTAAATAAATGTTATTTGGAAAATGACTGTGTCACATTGGATTTTTCTGCAGATTTCTTGAATTATTCTAAAGAAAATGAAGTGGAAAAAAATAATTTGATAAATAGCATAGTTAATACTCTAACAGAACTTTCAGAAGTAAATAAAGTAAAGATTTTAATTGATGGAAATGAAAATGAGGAATTTAAAGATGTATATGAAAGACAAGAAAAAGATTAGAATTTTTTCATTGTCTTATACAATTTAAAATATTTGAAATAATGTTGAAAATTATTTAAAAAATGTTCAACATCATTAAGAGAATTTATAGCATTCTTTTTATATATCTTAAAATTCTTTTTAGGAGGAGATTTTTTATCTCCTCTATCACTATTAGAATTAGGTTCATTATTAGAATCAGGTTCATTTAAGAATAGTCTATTCATATCAAAAATCAGTCCTTTCTTTATGGCTATGGTTATGGTTATGCTTATGCTTAGAAACATATATAAAAAACTTAATTTTGCAAAAATAACATATTTATTGTATAATATGTAGGAAATAAAAAATAGTGAATAAAAGTTTTCATTGCTATGTGTGCCTTTGAGCGAAGCGAGAAAGGAATGAAATATAAAATGAATATAGAATTAAAAGAAAACGAAAAAATAGAAGACTTACAACTAAAAAACCTAAAAATCATCCAAAACAAAACTGGATTTTGCTTTGGAATCGATAGTGTTTTACTATCAGAATATGCAAAAAACATAAAAGATGATGCAAGAGTATTAGACTTAGGAACAGGAACAGGAATAATTGCAACATTATTATGTGGAAAAACTAAATTAAAAGAAATAATAGGAGTAGAAGTACAAAAAGAAGTATGTGAAATGGCACAAAAAAGTATAAAATTAAACCATCTAGAAAATAAATTTAAAATAATCAATGAAGACATTAAAAACTTAGATAAAATATTTGAAAAAAACTCTTTTGATGCAATTGTAACAAATCCGCCTTATAAAAAGAAAGGAACAGGAATAAAAAACGAAAATGAAAATAAAACAATATCAAGACATGAAACAACAGCAAGCTTAGAAGATTTCATAAAAATATCAAAAGAATTATTAAAAGACAAAGCTGAATTTTATATGGTGCATAGATCAGATAGATTAGTAGATATCATAGAATTAATGAGAAAATATAAAATAGAACCAAAAAAAATACGTTTTGTATGTTCAAACCAAAATACAGAACCAAAACTAGTATTAATAAAAGCAATAAAAAATGCAAAGCCATTTTTACAAGTAGATGTATCATTTGGGACAGGCATCAGTGGCACATCAATGTATCATTTGGGACAGGCACAAACGGTACATCAATGTGCCATTTGGGACAGGTATAAATGATACATCTCGGAAAGGATAAATTATGCAAAAAGAAATTGGAAGATTATATGTAGTAGCAACACCTATTGGAAATTTAGAAGATATTACTTTAAGAGCAATCAAAGTTCTAGAAAGTGTGGATTTAGTTGTTGCAGAGGATACAAGGCATACCTTGAAATTGTTAAATCATTTAGAGATAAGCAAGCCATTAATGAGTTACCATAGGCATAATGAAGATATAAAGACTCATTCGATAATAGAAAAGTTACTGCAAGGAGAGAATATTGCATTGGTTTCAGATGCTGGAACTCCTGGTATTTGTGATCCAGGGGAGGTAGTAATTAAAGAGTGTATAGATAGGCAAATAGAGGTAGTGCCAATACCGGGAGCTTGTGCATTGATAAATGCTTTAATTGCTTCTGGAGTTAGTACCAAAGAATTTATTTTTTTAGGTTTTTTGCCATTGAATAAAAAATTAAGAAAAGAGAAACTAGATGAAATAAAAAATGCTAGAAAAACTGTAATTTTTTATGAGGCACCTCATAAACTGCTTTCAACTTTAGATGATTTGAGAGAAATATTAGAGGACAGACAAGTAGTATTAGCTAGAGAATTAACTAAGATTTATGAAGAATTTATTAGAGGGAATATTAATGAAATTATTAGTAAAGCACAAAATTTAAAAGGTGAAATGGTTTTTATAATAGAAGCAAATTCGGATGTGCAAGAAGATAATTGGGAAGATATAAGTATAGAAGAGCATTACAAATTTTATGAAAAACAAGGACTTTCTAAAAAAGATATTATAAAAAAGATAGCAAAAGATAGGGGAGTTCAGAAGAACGAAATATATCAAAAATTTGTTGATTTTTAGTTTAGATTTATAGAAATAAAAAAGGGTGACCTAGAAATAAATATTTTAGGACACCCTTAAAAAGAAATCATAAACAATTTTTTTTGATATTTAATCTGTTTTAATCGTTTTTATTGTCATTTTCTAATGCACCTATTTTTTTGGCACATTCTGGGCAAATCAATCTATCATTATAAGACAACAAGTTTTCTGTATTACCACAGAAAATACAATTTTCTTCAAACTTTTTTAATATGATAGAAGAACCATTTACGTATATTTCAATTGGATCTTTTTCTACAATATTAAATTGATTTCTAATTTCTATTGGAATTACAACTCTTCCAAGTTCATCTACTCTTCTAATAATTCCAGTTGACTTCATAGAATATTCCTCCTTAAAAGTTATAATTTTAACAATCCTTGTTCATAATATATCACAAATACAAATATAGGTCAATTGAATTGTAATAAAAATTCAAGATTAGAATAAAATTATTTTGGTGATTAATATGTTGAACAAAATATGGTCTATATTTATAATTATTTCATTTTCGTATGCAATTTTTTCTGGTCATTTAAATCAACTAAATTCCTCTATTTTCCAAAGCACAAAAGATGCAATTAGCTTGTCCATTGATTTGCTTGGAACAATGTGTTTATGGAATGGAATAATGCAAGTAGCAAGCAAAACCACATTAATAGAAAAACTAACGAATTTTTTAAGACCAATCATAAAATTATTATTTCCAGAAATGAGGAAAAATAAACAAGTACAGCAAGAAATTTCTATGAATATGATTGCAAACATTTTAGGTTTAGGCAATGCCGCAACGCCACTTGGATTAAAGGCTATGAAAACAATGCAAAAAGACAATCCAAAAAAAGACACATTAACTAATTCAATGCTAATTTTTATTGTTTTAAATACAGCTTCTATACAAATTATACCAACCACAGTAGTAGCAATTAGAAATTCCATGGGTTCTAGTAATCCAACAGCTATTGTATTTCCTGTATGGATTGCGACAATATGTGCAGCAATTACTCGGAATAACAGTTGCGAAATTGTTATTAAAATTTAGTAAAAATAATTAATATTTCAGCTAATGGAAAGGAAGCGGATAGAAAATGCAAATGATTAATTTTATTTCTGATTTAGCTATGCCGTTTGTTATATTGATAATTGTTTTGTATGGTTTGATAGAAAGAAATAAAGTGTTTGATAACTTTTTGGATGGTGCAAAGGAAGGCTTAGAAATTGTGCTTAGCATTTTGCCTACTTTAATTGGATTGTTTGTTGCAATTGGAGCTTTGAGAAGTTCAGGGATTTTGGACATTATCATTCGAATTATTACTCCTCTTTTAAATGTTATACATTTTCCAAGTGAAATTATGCCATTAGCTATGTTAAGACCAATTTCAGGTAGTGGTTCAATTGCTGTTGCAACTGATATTCTGAAGCGTTATGGTGTAGATAGTACCATAGGAATGATGGCTTCTACTATTATGGGTTCTACAGAAACTACTTTATATACAATAGCTATTTATACAAGTTCTGTAAAGATAAAAAAGACAAGATTTGTTTTATTTGCTTCTCTAATGGCAGATTTAGTTGGAATTGTTGTAAGTGTGTTGGTGTGTTCTTTGTTAGTAGGTTCGTAGTTGATGAGATATACTAAAAATAAATACATAATAAGTTATGTGCAAGAGTGAAAAATATTAAAAAAGTCGAAAAAAGTATTGCAAAATAGTAGTAAGATGTGGTATATAATAGGTAAGAATAGCATTATTCACAACACGACATAATACTACTTAAAAGCCATGGAAAAAAACAAAAGGAAAAAGGAAAGGGAGGTAAACGACTATGCAAAAGGCAAAAGAAAAGCAAAAAGAAAAAAACGAAAGAGGAGGTGAGGAAATGAAAAATAGTCTTAAATGTAAAAGACAAAGAGGTATAACATTAATTGCATTAGTAATTACTATCATCGTTTTGCTAATACTTGCAGCAGTAAGTATTGCAACATTAACAGGAGAAAATGGAATATTAAGTAAGGCAAATACAGCAGGAGAACAGACAAAAGATGCAGAAGAAGATGAAAGAGTAAAATTAGCAGTAGC
>CANQTZ010000004.1 GCA_947626865.1 uncultured Clostridia bacterium | reverse complement strand
AAGAATTTAGAGAGAGTAATAGCTAAATTATTCCCTCTTGTTCTAATGCTTTTTTATTTTGACTGTGAATAGTAACATATGTTAACCTAAAAATGAAAAAATTTAAAAAAGCTATTGACAAATGGAAAATTATGGTATATACTGCTTTCATGATAACAAAAATTTTATTATTCATTTCAATTTTTTTTATCGTTAAAAAAATAATCATAAAACAATTAACCAAAAAAATTCTGAAAAAAATTCAAATTAACTAGTTTTTAATTTTGTAGAGAAAATATCCCCCATTAAAAATTAATATAAAAATAAAAAAATTGGTTTAGCCCCTATTATTTATCATATTATTTTTTTCTTATTTTCTCTACAAAACCAATAATAAAAAATCATCTGTGGTAGGTTTCTCCATTTAAGATTTTAAAAGCCCTAAAAATTTGTTCCAAAAGAAAAACGCGAATTAGCTGATGTGGAAAAGTCATTTTAGAAAAGCAAATTTTTTGGTTACACATATTTAGTAAGCTATTATGGAATCCTAAAGAGCCACCTATCACAAAAGTAATATGGCTAGAAGTCATAGAAATTTTTTCAAGTTCAGAAGAAAATTCTTCTGAAGTAAATTGCTTACCACCTAAATCCAAAGCAATTAAATGAGTTTCCTTTTTAACATGACGAAGAATTGAATTACACTCTTTTAACTTAATATCGTCACATAAAGCTATGCTTAGCTTTTCTGGTATTTTCTCATCAGGAACTTCTACAATATTTAATTTACAATATTTAGAAAGCCTTTTAGAATACTCATTAATAGCATCTTTTAAATAGGCTTCCTTTAGTTTACCAACACAAATAATTTCAATTGTTAACATAGCTAAGCTCCTTAAATATTAATCAATTTACTATGTACATCTCTTGAAGCCACACTTAATTGTAAAGAACCATCTAAATTAGAATTGCTTGCAATCAATTCATCCATAACAGTTTGGTATGCAAGTTCAGGGAAATTACTATTTTTACTTAAATGGCCAAGCATTGCATTTTTTAAACCAGACTTTAATAAATGAGAAATAGTTTTCCCAGCCATTTGATTTGGCAAATGACCAGTAGGTCCTGCAATTCTGGATTTTAAAGGGAAAGGATAAGGAGAGCAACGTAAAACTTCTGGGTCATAATTTGCTTCTAGTAAAATAAACAAACTTTCTTCTAAATTTTTTAGAATATCATTTGTAATATGACCGATATCAGTTGCAATACTAATTTTTTTATCTTCTTTCCAAATATTAAATCCACAAGGATTAGCAGCATCATGTGGGATAGAAAATGGTTTAATATCCAAATCACCAATTGAAAACTTATCACTTATCTTAAATGTCTTCACATTATGGCTAGCAATTTTATCTCTTTGCTTTGGCATAGCATCTAAAGTTTCTTGATTAACAAATACAGGCAAGTCATATTTCTTAGACAATGTACCTAGACCTTGTACGTGGTCGATATGCTCATGAGTTACTAGTATACCATCCAAAGAAGCAGGATTTACGTTAATATCCTCCAAAGACTGTTCAATCTTTTTACTACTAACACCAGCATCAACTAAAATTTTTGTATTTGCTGTTTCAACAAATAAGCTGTTTCCAGAACTTCCACTATATAAACTACAAAAATTAAACATAATATATCTTTCCTTTGTTTATTATTCTGATACTCTTTTGATTTTAGCACCAATCTTTCTAAATTTCTCTTCTATGTTTTCATAACCGCGGTCAATATGCTGTAAATTGTAAATTTCAGTTTGTCCTTCTGCAACTGTACCAGCTATTACAAGCGCAGCACCAGCTCTTAAATCAGAAGAATAAACAGGTGCACCAGAAAGCTTTTTCACACCTTCAAAAAATGCAGTTTTTCCATTAGCTGTTATTTTAGCTCCCATTTTGTTTAGCTCATCTGTGTACTGAAATCTAGAATCCCAAATACTTTCGTGAATCATACTATTGCCATTTGCAAGTGACAAAACTACACCCATTTGAGGTTGCAAATCAGTAGGAAAACCAGGGTAAGGTAATGTTTTAATAGTAGCTTTATTAGGGCGTTTATCACACCAAACATGGATACTATCAATATTATCTTCTACATTTCCACCAACTTCAATAATTTTTGCAGTAATTGATTCTAAGTGTTTGGTAATACAATTTTTAATTACAAGATCTCCTTTAGTTGCAACAGCTGCAAGCATAAAAGTACCAGCTTCAATTTGGTCAGGAACAACAGAATATGTAGCATTTCCGGGTAATCTTTCAACACCATTGATTTTAATCATATCTGTTCCAGCACCTCTAATATCAGCTCCCATAGTATTTAAAAAGTTTGCAACATCAACAATGTGAGGTTCCTTAGCAGCATTGTCAATAATAGTTGTTCCTTTAGCTAAAACACTTGCAAGCATAACATTAATAGTTGCACCAACAGAAACAATATCCATATAAATAGGGCAACCTGTTAGTTTTTTAGCCTTTGCATAAATTGTACCTTTTTCAACAGTAACATTTGCACCTAATCTTTCAAAACCCTTTATATGTTGGTCAATTGGCCTTGCACCAAGTTTGCAACCACCAGGCATACCAACTTCAATTTCCCCTTTTCTTCCTAGCATAGAGCCTATCATATAATAAGAAGCTCTAAATTTGCTAGTTAAATCTAAAGGAGCTTTTGTAGTAGTTAAGTTTGAAGTATCAATTGTAATACTATTTTTATTATTCCAAGTTATTTTTGCACCTAATTGCTCTAAAATCTTGCAAGATATTTGTATATCACTTATATTTGGAATATTTTCAATCGTACAACAGCCATCAATTAGCAATGTTGCAGGTAAAATAGCAACTGCTGCATTTTTGGCTCCACTAATTGTAACCTCTCCTTTCAAAGGAGTAGGACCTTCTATAACTAATTTTTCCAATAAAATTACCTCCAATATTTACATTAAAAAAGAGTGCATATCATATAACACTCTAATCTATTAAAATATAACATAAAGTTTAAAATATTGCAACTATTTCTTAGTCATTTTCTGTTTTAGCAGTTAGCAAACCACTATTATGGAAAAATTCTAAAATTTTAAATTTAAATTGAATATTACTATCATCATGATTTGAAACGAGTGCAAACTCTTCCTCAGATAAGCTATTTTCCATTAATTCTTTAGACTCATCTGGGACAACTCCAGAGGTAATATCAACAAAGCATAGTGGAGGGAACATTACACACCACCAGTTTTGTCCGTTTGGCATCACCAATTTCTACTCTTAATGCATCATAATAGCCAGCAGGCAAAGAAATATCTCCATAATTCTTAGTAGGAAATTCAAAATTTCCAATATTTATTTTTACATTATAAGAATATCCTTGTGCTTTAATAGTATCTTCCGCAATCTGTTGAAAATGTTCTTTATTTTCCTTAGCAAGCAAAATAGCTTCCTGTTTTGAATTACAGTTTGCACAAAGCAAATTCATATATTCTAATAATTTATCACGAACTATTAGTTTTAAATTTTGATCTTCTTTAGAGTCACTATTAGCAATAACATGCAAACGAAAAACACTATTGCTGATGTCTCCTGAAACATTTTGGGCATAAGAAATTGCACAAATAGAGCAATAAAGAAAAAGAAGAAAGCTTAAAATAATTACCATCTTTAATATTTTTTTCATCTGTTACCTCCTTGTAATTTTTTTTGAAAAATATTCTTTACTATTAATTATTAGCAGATTAGAAAATTTTATACAAAACTAGTAGAAAATTTGTTAAAAGGAGTTATTTGATAATAAAAAAATGCAATATAAATGTCGGAAAATAGTGCGTTTTCAGGAACTTTGTTTGTCGAAAAAAAACGATGAATTTTATTTGAAATATTATTGACATATCTATAAATAAATGGTAAAATTTACCAGTACCACATATGATTGGGACAAATTGAAAGGAAGATTTTAATGAATAATATAAAAGAAACGAAAGAGAAGGTATGTGCATTTTATGTAAGTGATTACCATTTTGAAATGATAAGTTTACCATATATTAATAAAAAAATAGAAAATAAAGAAAATATAATTATTTTAACAGAAAACAACTTAGAAGAAACAATAAAAACATTATTATCGAAAATGAATTTTAAAAAAGAAAAGAAAGAAAAAATATTTAAATTAAATTGGAATAATTGTAATTCAGAAAAATTAGAAAAAATACAAAAAGGAAAAGAAACAACAATATTTATAAAAGGTTCACAAAATTATATCAAACAAACAAATCAAAAAATAGAAAAAATGAATTTAAATGATGCTACAATCAAAATTGTAGATTGTTATAATATGGAAGAAATAGGAGAAAATATGGATGAAATTATGGAAAAATATAAAAAAGTTTTAAAAACAGCAGGTGAGCAAACATTGTAACAATTTTTGCTTACTGGATAATAGTTTCAGAGCGAGTGTACCACTGTAGTATAAGATTTTCATTACATGTTTCGTAAAAAAATATAGCTTTTATATTGATAATTTTTCAAAAATAGTGTATAAATAATATAGATTTCTAATCATAGTAGAAATAAAAAATAATACTAGGAAGGAAAGATATATATGAATCAAAAGCTAGAAGAAACAAGGAGTATCTTAAAGAAGTATGGGCAAGAACATTTATTAAATCATTATGATGCACTAAGTGAAGAAAATCAAAAAAAGCTATTAAATCAAATCGAAACAGTTGATTTTGAACTAGTGGAGACCTTATACAATAGTACTAAAAAAGAAGAAAAAAACACAGAAGACAAGATTACGCCAATAGACTATTTAGACAAATACAAATTAAATGGTCAATACAAGTATTATGAAAATCTTGGTAAAAAAGCCATAAAAGAAGGAAAACTAGCAGCAGTAACAATGGCAGGTGGGCAAGGAACTAGACTAGGTCATAATGCTCCAAAAGGTACATATGATATAGGCTTAGACTCACATAAGTCATTATTTGAGTTATTAAGTGATAACTTAAAAGAAGAAGGAAAAAAATATGGAGTTACTGTTCCGTGGTTCATAATGACAAGCAAAGAAAACAACAAAACAACACAAGAATTTTTTGAAAAACATAAATACTTTGGATATCAGAAAAATAAAAATTTATTTTTCTTTATTCAGAGTGAATTACCAATGGTTGATACAGAAGGAAAAATATTAATAGGGGAAGATGGCTTAATAAAACAAGCAGCAGATGGTCATGGTGGAATTTATGAAGCATTAGTTAAAAACGGAATGACTAAAAAGATGAAAGAAATGGGAGTAAAATGGGTATTCATTGGAGGAGTTGACAACTGTTTAGTAAAAATGGTTGATCCTGTTTTAATGGGAATAGCTATTGATAAGAGTGTTACTGTTGCGTGTAAATCTGTTGTAAAAGCAAACCCAAAAGAAAAGGTAGGAGTATTTTGCAAGAGAAATGGAAAGCCAAATGTAATAGAATATTCAGAAATTACTGATGAAATGGCTGAAGCTATAGATGAAAATGGAGAATTACTTTATGGAGAATCACATATTCTTTGTAATTTATTTAGTGTAGAAGCTATTGAAAGAATGGGAGAAACGCCATTGCCATATCATATTGCATACAAAAAAGCAAGTTATCTTGATAAAGATGGAAAGTTGGTAGTACCAGATTCTCCTAATGCTTATAAATTTGAGGCATTTTTGTTTGATGCTTTTGGAGCTGTTGACGAAATGGCAGTACTTCGTGTAAAAAGAGAAGAAGAATTTGCCCCTGTTAAAAATGCAGATTCAGCAGGAGTAGATTGTCCAAAAACTGCACGTGAGCTATATAAAAAATTTTATCATTTAAATTAGAAAAAAAACGTGAGGTCTATTAAAGGTGCTCACGTTTAATATTATTATGAGCGAAAATGAAATTAATCGTTTTTGCTAAAGAAAGGGAGGAAAAAAATGGATTATTTAGAGGAGTATAAAAGATGGTGTGAAAGTTCAGAATTTGATGAGGAAACGAAAAAAGAGTTGTTAGCAATTAAAGAAAACAAAGAGGAGATAGAGGATAGGTTTTATAAAGAACTTGAATTTGGAACAGCAGGTTTAAGAGGGGTTATTGGAGCAGGAACTAATAGAATGAACCAATATACAGTTGGAAAAGCAACACAAGGTTTAGCAAATTATATATTAGAACAAGGAACACAAGAAAAGGGAGTTGCAATCAGTTATGATTCCAGAAAAATGTCAAAAGAATTTAGTATGCAAACAGCATTAATATTATGTGCAAATGGTATAAAGGCATATTTATTTGAAAGTCTAAGACCAGTACCAGAATTATCTTTTGCTGTAAGACAATTAGGATGTACAGCAGGTATAATGATTACAGCAAGTCATAACCCACCACAATATAATGGTTACAAAGTGTATTGGGATGATGGAGCACAAATTGTATCACCAAGAGATAAAGAGATAATTGCTAAAGTAAGAGCAGTAGAAAAATATAGTGAAATAAAACATATAACAAAAGAAGAAGCAATCAAAAAGAATCTATTTTATACAATAGGAAATGAAATGGATGATAAATACTTAGCAGTATTAAAAGACTTAGTGTTAAATCCTGAAATTGTAAAAGAGCAAGGAAAAAAATTAAAAGTTGTTTACACACCATTACATGGAACAGGAAATACAGTAACAGAGAAATTATTAAAAGAAATAGGATTACAAAATGTATATGTTGTACCAGAGCAAAAAGACCCAGATGGTAATTTCCCAACAGTAAGCTATCCAAATCCAGAAGATCCAAAAGCGTTCAAGCTAGCAATTGAACTAGCAAAAAAAGTAGAAGCAGATGTAATACTTGCAAATGACCCAGATGCTGATCGTTTAGGAATATTTGCTAAAAACACAAAAACAGGGGAGTACGAAAGCTTTACTGGAAACATGTCAGCTTTATTAATTGCAGAATATCGAATTTCACAAATGAAAGAAAAAGGAATATTACCAAAAGATGGAATGTTAATTAGTACAGTAGTGTCATCTAACTTAGCAAAAGCAATAAGCAATTATTACAACTTAGAATTTATAGAAGTATTAACAGGTTTCAAAAACATTGGAGCAGTGATGAGAAAAGCAGAAGAAAATAAAGATAAAGCATACGTATTTGGCTTTGAGGAAAGTTATGGTTGCTTAATTGGAGACTATGCAAGAGACAAAGATGGTATATCAGCTGTAATGGCACTTTGCGAAGCAGCATGTTACTATCAAACACAAGGAAAAACATTATGGGATGCTATGGAAGACATCTACAAAAAATACGGATATTACAAAGAAGTACAAGTATCAATTGTCAGAGAGGGAGTACAAGGTGCTAAAGAAATAAAAAACATGATGGAAAACATGAGAAACTCTGAAATAGAAAAAATAGGAAGCTATCAAGTATTAGTCTTCAAAGACATAGAAAAAGACATAGTGAAAAACATGCAAACAGGGGAAACAACAAAAACAAACTTACCACAATCAAACGTATTATATTATGAACTACAAGAAGATGCATGGTGTTGCATAAGACCATCTGGAACCGAACCAAAAATCAAGCTATACATGGGAGTAAAAGCAACTTCAAGTAAGGAAGCACAACAAAAACTAGAAGAATTAAAAAACGAGATGTGTCGTTTGGGACAGGCACCAATGGTACATTGATGTGCCGTTAGTGCCTGTCCCAAATGGTACATCGGTGTACCATTTGGGACAGGCACTAATGATACATCGATGTGCTTTTTGGGACAGGTTTGTTTGTTGTATTTGTATAAAATGCGAAGTATAAAACAAAAGACAGGTTCTACAATTGTAGAAATCCTGCCTTTTGCTTACACAGTAATTAACCTCCTTTAAGTCAGTGGTGTTTTTAGTGCTTCTTAGACGTGACGTGACAGTTATGCTTTGACCTATGCTTCGACAGCCATCTTGGCAAGCGCAAGCGCATCTTCAAGCGTTTCTGCACTGCCAATGAATCCTGCCGGATGGCAGAATATGGCCGTTTTTACGCCAGTTACTTCTTGGAGCTCTGCTCCGCGTAAGCCTTTCCATTCTGCGGGAACGGATTTCCTCTGTCCAAAGCTACCTAAGCAGTCTGGCACACATTGCCAGTTAAATCCCCCTCGGTTGGAAGGAAATACTACAAACTGAATAGCGTCAGCCTTGCTATTGGTGGAAGCGAATATATACTCCTGCCAAGGAGCATATTGGTCAAGAACCATAATATGTCCTTCGGATTTATCAATAGCTTCCTCGACGATGTTTTTGGCTTTGGCCTTGGAAACAGCTGAAGCAAGAGCGTTGTCGAACACAATCTCTGCTAAGGCTACGGCCTTAAGAAAAGCCTCGTCTACATCTTCATCACTATCCCAGTTGGGATTGAATTGACTGACAATGATGGACAATGTCATCTGAGTTGGCTCTGTTTTAGGTGCTACACCATTGTCGATGGCATCTACACCCTGAACCAAGTCTCGGTCAATCAGATCCCACACGAGCTGGGGATTACATGTTGCAGAAACAATTTGCGGACCAAATGCCCTCCAAATCAGCCCAGCAGCAGCGTACGGTACTCCGTTTTCACGGCTTCCATTGCCACCTTTCTGGTGGTGGTCAAACTCTCCTCCGCCGATGTCATATACAATGACGTGGTCGTTGAGTTCTTCCGGAACTTGGAAAGTCCGGAATACTACAACGTCGTCCATAATCTTGGACAACATAACTGTTGCCAAGACTTCGTCAGCGTGGAATGTACCACCGTGGGTGATTACGGTTGCCTGTTCTAAAGCTTTTGTTGTTTTAATCATAAAGTATTCCTCCTTAAATATGCCTGCCTGTTTGGCTTGGTGGTTAATAGCTGTTTAAATCCAATAATTCGTTTTTTTGGTATATATCTTTTCAACCATTAAAACCAAAAAAGGATTTTAACAACTTCAAACAAAATCAACATAAAACATTATAATACGTTTTATGTTAAAATTCAAGACTTTTCAACATTTATAATTCTAATATATAATATTAATTTTACTTATATTTATTTATAATATTGCTTTATTTCATTAACAAATTCAAGAGTTGCTTTATTACACATATTTTTCTTTAGAGTTGCAATAGCTAATTTTGAATCTTTTGCTTCAATTTGTTTTATAACCTCAATATCATCACCAATATCCTTTATATTTTCTGTATTTGTAAAACCTATGCCAATATCATTCAAAACCAATTTTTTCATCAGTGAAGAATTTGACACCTCATATTGATAAACTAGTGGTATATTTTCCTTAGCACAATATTCCTCAACCATTTTCTTTTTAGAAGAAGGAGATTTTGGTAATATTAAAGGATGACTAAAAACTTCTTCAAAATTTTTAATTGGATGTTCTTTAATATATTGCTTACTTGCAAAAAAACTAAAATTAGAATTTTTTAATGTGGTATATTCAACATTTGAGTATTTTTTATTTTTATTAGTTAAATTCAAAGTAACTATATCTAACTCACCATTAACTAATTGTTGCATCAAAATATCTATTATACCACTACTAATAGAAACATTAATATGTGGGTATTTTTTAATAAATGCTAAAAGAGGTTCCAACAGTAAAGCTGGTAATAATGAATTCCCTCCACCTATACGTACTGAGCCTTTATCTAGGTTAATATATTTTGAAAATATATTTTCTGCATTATTCATAGTTTCAATACTATTTTTTATGTATTCATATAAGTTTTTACCCTCTTCAGTTAATTCAACTCCAGTTTTATTTCTATAAAAAACTTTTCCACCTAATGTTTTTTCTAGTTTTTGTATTGATTGTGTTATTGCTGATTGTGAAATATACATACTTTCAGCAGTTTTTGAAATGTTTTTATGTTTTACTACTTCGCAAAATATTCTATATAATTCTAAATCTATATTCATATATCCTCCTTATAAATTTTTTTCTATATAATAATATATAAAAAAATAAAAAAATAATCAAGAGCTTTTATAATATAAGTAAAACTAATGATAAAGATTAAAAATATTTAATTGACATAACGCTAAATTCGGCTGTATAATGGGAAAGTATGGAAGTTTTATAAATAAAGGAGTTGAAGTTTTATGTCAAAAAGAAAAATGACACTTGAGGAAGCAAAAGATGTATTAGATTCAGACAAAGTATTTTACAATGGAAATAGGAAATTTAATGTGTTAGACGTAGGAAAATACAATTCTGGTATTACAATTGAAATTCCACAAGAATGGACTGTAAGCAAAAGAAGAAAACCTGAAAATCCTATAAAATATATAACTCTTAATGAATTAACAGACGGAATGAATATAGACTTTGACGGTGCAGCTAGTGTTTTATTAGGTAAATATCGTTTAAGTAAAAATGGTAGACCAGTATTTGAATTAACAAAACCAACAGAAGCAAAAGATGTGTTAGTAAGAGTAGGCTGGGGAGGTGCTTTTAATAAAACACGTGGTCAATCTAGTGGTTATGCTAAAGCAGTAGGAGCATCATTCTTTACAAGAAGATCAAGCAATGGAGGAGGATATGGTAATGATTATTGGATTTTACCAGTAAACTTTGTAAATGATATGGAGCCAAGAGATGTATCAGAAATCATGAAAAGAGTTGAAAAAGAAGAAGCAGAAAGGATTGCTGAAATTGATAGTTATATTGAGCGAGAAGATAGAGAAATAAATGCTTCTATTGAAAACAGGGACAGAGTATTAGAAGCAATTAATCCAATTATTAGTAGTATTGAAGCAATAAATGAGGATTTTCAATATACCATATATGATGATAAATTTGAGTATAGAGACATGGCTTATGCTGGATATGAAGAGCACAGATATACAGATGAATTAATAAATAAATTAGAAGAATCATTAGAAAGAGCAAAACAAGAAAAAGAAGCAAGAGAGACTTATAAGCCATTATTTCAAGAAATGGAGGATATAGTTAAAGGTTTAGAATTGAACATAGAATATGAAAAAAAATTTGTTTCATTAAGATATCCGGTATCTCGAGAGCATTATGGAACTTATAATTATTCTCAAGAAGGATATAATCAATTTACAAATGATATGAAAAAGCGTCAAGAAGCGAGAGAAAGAGCTAAAGAAGAGGCTAGAATGAAAGCAGTAGAATTAAGAAAGGCTGCAGAGTTAAAAAAGAAAAAGGAAGAAGCAAAAGAAATGGGCTATCCTGAAAAATTCGAATTTTGGAATAGATTAGGCGGAGCTACCAATTTAAGTCATGCGTATGTTATAGAGAGCGATGGCACTATAAGAGAACCAGATTATAATGATTTAAGAAATCATAATCACAAATGTGGAAATCCTAATTGGATAAATAATGCAGATGGAACACAAGGATATGAACAAATATTACCAGGAGAAGTAATTATAAGCTATGTAAAAAATTATTCAAAAGTTCCTTATTCTTTTGGAGTAGAATGGGCAGATGGTGAATTAACAGAAGAACAATTAGAGGTTATTTGTGACTTATTGGACGAAAAGCAATATTTTGCGGTAGATGAAAAAGGGAAAGAAATTACAGATCTTGGCCAATGGGTAACAGAAACTGTAAAAGCAAAAGCTATGGAGTGTAGAGAGAAGCTTAATATAAAAGAACAAGAACAGGAAGATTTTGCTGAAAAAGTAGTTGACTTGGCTGAAGAAAAAGCGGAAACTCGAAAGAAAGACGATGAAGCTAAAGAATTAATGCAAGCATATAGTAAATTGCAAGAACAATCAAATAAGGGAGTTATTAGTAACGACGAGTAACATAAAAAGGTTAAAGCAAGCAAATTAAAGCTTGCTTTTTTGTGTTTTATATAATATAATAAATGAGGAATATAAATGTCCTCGTAGCTCAGCTTGGAAAGAGCGCGGACCTCCTAAGTCCGGTCTTGCGGTGGTTCGAGTCCACTCGGGGACACCATATTTTTACTTTGGTTACAAAATAGAAGTATAAAACAAAAATAAAAAATCTCAATTAATATTGAGATTTTGGTGCACCCAGAGGGATTCGAACCCCCGTCTGCAAGTTCGTAGCCTGCTATTCTATCCAATTAGACTATGGGTGCGCATATAACTATTATATCTTGAAATTATGTTTTTTTCAAGAGAAATATAAAAAAAATTTAAAAAATTCATAAAAAATATTGCAAAAATCCATATTATATGTTATTATATATAGGCGTTCAATAATAATTTTTATGTCGAGGCGTAGCGCAGTTGGTAGCGCGCGTGGTTTGGGACCATGAGGTCGCAGGTTCGATCCCTGTCGCCTCGACCATATAATAGCAATTTTGAGGGAACTCAAAAAAATTGCAAAAGTCTGAAGAGTATTAATCAATGGATTTTGGTTAATATTCTTTTTTTGTGATGTAATTAATCAGAAAGGAATAAAAATGAAGCGATACACAGAAAATGAAATAAAAAAACTAGCAGATATACTAAAAAAAGATGGAGTAATAAGTGTTCCAACAGACACAGTATATGGGATATGTGCGCGTATAAATTCTATAAAAGCATATAATAACTTAATTAGTGCTAAACATCGTCCTTTAAACAAGCCATTTCCAATAATGTGTGCAGATGAAGAGCAAATAAAAAGTATTGCAATAGTAGATAAAAAAATAGAAAAAATAATTCATACATTTATGCCGGGTCCAATAACTCTAATTTTACTAAAAAAACCAGAATTACCTGAATACGTAAATAATGGTGGTAAAACAATTGCAGTAAGAATGGCATCATCAAAAACACTTGAGGAATTAATACGAGAAACAGAAAGCCCAATATTTATGACAAGTGCTAATCAAAGTGGGGAAGAGGTATGTGCAAGTTTAGATGAAATAGAAAAAACATGTCCTACTTTAGATGGAATGTTAGAGGGGAATGTATCATTTGGAAAAGGAAGTACAATAGTAGATTGTACTTCAGAGCCTATAGAAATTTTAAGGCAAGGACCAATTACAATAGAACAAATTGTAAAAGTGTTAAAACATTAAGCGTAAATATTAATGCAATAAAAAGAAGCGGTAAAGTATATTTTAATCCGCTTTCTTTTTTTCTTTTAAAGGAACAACCTTTAGTGTATAGCCCATTAACTCCATTTCTAATTTCATTTCTGCTTCTTCTTCTGGGGTAAAGTTCAATTCTTTTTTATAAAGTTTTATTTTAATAACTACATATATTATGTAAAAAAAGGCGACGAAAAAGTGACGAAAGTTAAAAATAATTAAAATAAAAAGCAAACCTATTTCTAAGTTTGGCTTTTTATTTTGATTTTTTTCTTAACTATTTAACCAATTTGCAATATCATATATTTGTATTCCTTCATATTGATAATTATCATGCCTCGTTCTTGCTATTATTACTTTTGGATATGCATCCTTTATTTGTAATAAAGGAGCTACTTCTCTTTTTAAAGTTTTATCATTATCTATATTATCTGCTACTTGAATGTATACTTTTTCATTTCTTTTCATTGCCACAAAATCTATTTCTTTATTATATAAAGTACCAACGTAAACTTCATATCCTCTCCTTAACAATTCTATAGCCACTATATTTTCATACGTTCTACCATAATCTATATTTTTAGTTCCTAAACGTGCATATTTAAAAGTATGATCAACTAAATAATATTTGTCAATTGTTGATAAATACTTTTTTCCTTTAATATCATATCTTCTTATTTTATAAAATGCAAAAGCATCACATAAATATTTTATATAGCTAGCTATAGTTTTATCATTTGTATTTGTATTGTTTTCATTTAATTTATTAGCAATATTTCTATATGATGTTAAATTTGAAATATTATCCATTAAAAATTCTGTTAAATTATCCATTAAGCCGATATTTTGAATATTATATTTTTGTTCTATATCTCTAACTATTAGTGCACTATATACATCATTTATATAATTATATTTTTTCTTATTTTCATTGTAGACATAAGAGCCAGACATTCCACCTTCCATAACGTATTTAGGAAATGTTTCATCTATATCTTTATAATTAAAATATTCTATATATTCTTTGAAAGAAAATGGAAATATTTCAATTTCATATGTTCTACCTGTAAATAGTGTTGCTAAGTCACTGCTTAACAAAAAAGCATTAGAGCCTGTAATATAAATATCGTATTTTTCTTCTGCATGAAGACTATTTATTGTTCTTTCAAATTCAGTGCACATTTGTACCTCGTCTATTAAAACAAAATTCTTTTTTCCATTTATATATCTTTCTTCAATGTAATCATTAAGAGCGTGATATTTTCTAAGTTTGTCAAATTTTATTAAATTAAAATTAATACTTATAATATTTGAATTTTTTATATTTTCTTCTACATATTGTTTAAACATTTCTAATAATTTTGATTTTCCACTACGTCTAACTCCAGTTATAATTTTTATATCTGGAGTACCTATTACATCTATGAGTTCTTGTAAGTAACTTCTTTTTATTAATTTCATATTCTTTTCACCTCAATAATATTATATCATACTATTTCGCAAAAATCAATTTTTTATATTTTTGCGAAATAAAATATAAAAAATTTTTGTTTCATTTCGCAAAAATTAATTTTTTTTCAATTTGAGAAGTATAAATATTGTTTCAGGAATTAGGTTAAAATATTCATTTATTATTATTTAATAAAATTTGTTTTAGACTTTTTAGTTTATTTTATTTAAATAATTCTTTCATTATTCCATTTTTCATATCATATATGAATCCTTGAAACCATTATCTAGTAACAGAAATTTTTTTGACAAGACAAAAAAATGTTGAAATTTATAAAAAAATGTGATATTTTATAAGTAAACAATTTAAAAGAAAGGAAAATGAAAATGGAAAAAGGATTAAATGAAGAAAAAAGAAAAAAATTTATTGGATATGCGGGGAAAAGAGTTAACAACGTATTACATGATATTCAAATTTTAGAGCCAATGGCAAGAAGCAATAGTTATGATTTTACAAAGCAAGATGTAGAAGATATGTTCAATGCAATGCAGGAAACATTAAATAATGCGAAAGAAGAATTTTATAAAAAATTTGATGAAAAAGCAAAAGCAGAGAAAAAAACATTTGTATTTTCATCAAATGTATCAGATGTAGAAGAAGCATCAGATGTAGGGGAAGTAGAAGAAGTAGCAAATGTAGCACAAGTTACAGAAAATGTAGAAGAACAGCAAGTACCTAGCGAAGATGATGTAATAGAAAATTTAGAAGATACACAAATTGATGAGAATGTAGAAGACATTTTGCTATAATAAAATAAAAAAAGGCAAGGATTTTATTTATAAATCTTTGTCTTTTATTTTAATTCCCTTCTACCTTCTAAAGCCTTTGTTAAAGTAATTTCATCAGTATATTCCAAATCACCGCCAACTGGAATACCATGAGCAATTCTAGTTACCAAAATGCCTAAAGGCTTAATCAATTTAGATAAATACATAGCAGTAGCTTCACCTTCAACCCTAGGGTTAGTAGCTAAAATTACCTCTTTTACAGGCGAATCTTCCATCAATCTTTTTAGTAATTCTTTAATTTTTATATCATCAGGACCAATGCCATTCATTGGAGAGATAGAGCCATGTAAAACATGGTAAACTCCTTTGAATTCATGAGTTTTTTCCATAGCAATAATATCTCTTACATCTTCTACCACACAAATAATAGATTGGTCACGTTTAGGATTAGAACAAATAATGCAAGGGTCAGTATCAGAAATATTGAAACATTTACTGCAATACTTTAGATTTTTTTTAGCATTAACAATAGAAGAAATAAATTCATTTGTTTCTTCTTCTGAACTATTTAAAATATGGAAAGCTAGCCTTGCAGCAGTCTTATGCCCAATACTTGGAAGCCTTTCAAAACTTTCAATTAATTTTTCAATAGATGGTGAATATAGTGACATTTTCTAAGTTTCCTTCCTACATAAGACCAGGTATATTGTATTTACCAAATTGATTTGCTTGTTCACTATCTACTTTTCTAAAGGCTTCGTTTAAGCAGGTAAGAATTAAATCTTCTAGCATTTCAACATCATCTGGGTCAACAACTTCTGGTTTAATTTTGATTTCTTTAATGACTTTTTCTCCAGAAACTTTTACTGTTACAGCACCTCCACCAGCAGAAGCATCAAACTCTTACCAGCAAGTTCTGCCTGTGATTTCTCCATATCTGCTTGCATTTTTTTTGCCTCTTTCATAAGGTTATTTAAATTCATTCCGCCAAATCCTCCCATGCCTCCAGGGAATCCACCTTTTTTACTCATTATAAAAAACTCCTTTCGTATTATTCAATAATATTAAATGGTATATCAGCTTCATTTGCAAGATTTTGCAAATTTTCTTCGTTAGTAGGTACATGTGCTTGATTAGGTTGTGCTAAATATTTTATTTGCATTTCTTTTCCACAAGCTAAGGAAACTAAATTGGATATTTCCCTAATATTTTCTTGTTTTTCAAGAACAGTTTTTCCAAAAGGCGTCATACCATTTGGAAATTCAATTCCAATTATCATATCATTTAATGGAACAGCTTTAGTTCCCATTAAATTTGTATATAAAACAATTTTACCATTTTGCTTTAAATGGTTCACAATTTGTGGCCAATACTCTTCAGGGCGATTTGAAAATTGTGCTTTTGGTTTTTTAGTTGTTGTATTTTTATTTGTATTGTTAGTGTTTGTGTTTTTAGGGGCAACAACACTTTGGCTTTTTGAAATTGCAGAATTTTGCAAGTTAGTGTTTGGTTGCATATTATTTGTAATATTCTGAGGAGCCATAACTTTTCCAGATCTTAAGTAATTTTCAATTTTTTCAATTCTTGTTTCAAGTGCTTGATTGTTATTGGTTGTATTACTATTTTCCTGATTGCTATTTAATTGATTGTAACTTTGCTCATTGCACAATTTAATTATTCCTGCCTGAAACATAATAGTCTTTTGAGTTGACCATTTTATTTCATTTTCTAATTCAGATAATTGATAGATTAAATTCATCAATCTTTCTTTTGAAGCATTTTTGCAAAGATTTTTCATATTATCTAATTCTTCTTGATTATATAAATCTAATTTGCCAGTAGCCTGATAAACTAAAAGATCTTTGCAGTATCTAATTAATTCCCAAATTAGATAATTAATATCTTTTCCTTCTTTTAAAATGGTTTCTGTATTTTCTAATGCTTTATCTACATTATATGTAAGGATAGACTCAATCATACTATTTACTAATGTTACTTTTGGTATACCAACTAAATCTTTGATTTTATCTTCATCAATTTTACTTTCACCATCTTGTAAGCATCTTTCTAAAATAGATAGAGCATCTCTCATTGCACCTTCGGAAAGGATAGCAATAACAGAAAGAGCTTCTTTTGTGGTTTCTAGATTACTTTCCTTACATACTATTTCTAATCTTTTTATGATATCTTCATTTGAAATTCTTTTAAAATCAAAACGTTGACATCTAGATAAAATTGTAGCTGGTATTTTTTGAGGTTCAGTAGTAGCCAAAATAAATTTTACATGTGCAGGAGGTTCCTCCAATGTTTTTAGTAAAGCATTGAATGCTCCTGTTGAAAGCATGTGAACTTCGTCGATTATATATACTCTGTATTTTGCTTTTGTTGGTAAAAAATTTACTTCTTCACGTATGCTTCGGATGTCTTCTACACTATTATTAGAAGCGGCATCCATTTCTACAATGTCAGTTAAAGAACCGTTTAAAGCACCTTTGCAAATTTCACATTCATTGCAAGGTTCTCCATCTATTGGATTTAGGCAATTTATTGCTCTTGCTAGTATTTTTGCTGCTGATGTTTTTCCTGTTCCTCTACCACCATTAAATAAATAGGCGTGCCCAACTCTATCTGAAATAATTTGATTTTTTAATGTTTTTTTTATGTGTTCTTGACCAACCATTTCTGAAAATGTTAATGGCCTAAATTTTCGATAAAGAGCGGTATACCCCATTTTATTCACCTCAATTCAAAAAATGGCTGATACTTAATCTCTCTATGGAAAGATTCCACATAAAGATGACTACTTATTGCTGCTTCCTTCCGGACCTGACAAGGTTCATAGGTCTTTATTGGATTCTCTCCATACAAAGATTAAGTTTACAACCATTTGTATTATATAATGAATTTTGAATTTTAGCAAGTGATTTTTGATAATTTTATTTAAATTGTGTTAAAATGACTGCTTTACAAAAATTACCAATTTAAAAGGTTACAGTATATTACAAGAAAGTTACAGGAATATTACAATTATATTAAAAGCAAAAAAAGTATTGCTAAAAGTAAAAAAATAGGATATACTAAAGATGAATACATAATAAGTTATGTACAAGAGCGAAAAATATTAAAAAAGTCGAAAAAAGTATTGCAAAATAAGTGTAAGATGTGATATATAATTGGGTAAGGCTTGTATAATCAGAACACAACATAATATCACTTTAAAGCTATGGAAAAAAACCAAAAGAAAAAAGGAAAGGGAGGTAGAACTGAATGGAAAAGGCAAAAGAAAAACAAAAAGAAAGAAACGAAAGAGGAGGTGAGAAAATGAAAAATAACATTAAAAGTAAAAGACAAAAAGGTATAACATTAATTGCATTAGTTATTACTATCATTGTTTTATTGATACTAGCAGCAGTAAGTATTGCGACATTAACAGGAGAAAATGGAATATTAAGTAAGGCAAATACAGCAGGAGAACAAACAAAAGATGCCGAAGAAGATGAAAGAGTAAAATTAGCAGTAGCAACAGCATTGTCAGACAATTTAGGAGAAGGACTAACAACAGATACTTTAAAAGATGCATTAGAAAATGAATTTGGGACAGAAAAAGTAGTAACAGGTACAGATGCAGATGAAAACGCTACATTTATAGGAGAAGGACCATGGACATTTAAAGGAGAAAGAGATACTTATACAATAGAAAAAACAGGAAAAATAACAACAGGAGGTTCAAGTTCAGAAGATGGACAAGAAGTAGATGAAACTACATCTTATGAAGGATATTATGCTGATTTAGATGGAGATAAAGAACCAGATGGAATAATCTATGCAGATTTAGCAGTAGGAAGTATACGGCGAAAGTGGTAATATTGAAGAAAAAAAATGGAACAGTGATAGTTGGGCTGTTTTTAAGTATCCACCAGACGAAGAAAATGGTAATGTAACATATAAAAAATATGTATTAGAAGAACAACAAGGAAGTGGACTTGGAACATGGACAAAGCCAATGATAAAGGCAACGACAGGTGGAGGAACGACAGATAGATTTTATGTGATGGCATTGAAAAATGTAGATGAAGATACATCGACGACTCATACATGGTATAAAAGCAAGTCTGGTTCATTACCACAAGATAAAAAAGTAGACATTTCAGAAAATGATTTTGGACAAGGAAAAATAAATACAGAATATTGGATAAGTAAGTGGAATCAAGATGATGACGAAAACAAAGATGAAAATGACATATGGGGAATAATACAAGAACAGACAGAGTATCCAGTTTATAGTAAAACGACCCCAGATAACAAATGGTTTGTACCATCAAAATCAGAATGGTCAGCATTTGGTGATATGTGTTACACGAAAGTAGAAATAACGTCTACTGATTATGGTGATTTTCGGACTTGGTCACTTCTACTGGTCGTCTTCACTGACCACTGCGTACTGCGCATATCGCACTAGTTTTTACGATGGTGGAATTTTCAACTACGACGTATCTAGCAAGTTCGGTGTGCGCTTGAGTGCGACTTTCTAATTTTGTAAAAAATTAGAAAGAATACTAAGCGTTATGTAAATAACGCTTAAACGTCAAACCGAGAAAAACTTCGTAAGAAGTTCTCGGTTTGACGATAATATATATTTTCCTCAATTCCTCTTAAAAATAAAATCCTTCAAATCCGTTATTTCACTTGAAGTAGTCCCATCTTCAACCACATTTCCAGAAGGAAGATTTAAGCAAATAGTTGTTGTATAATCATTATTTTCAACTCTAATAGACAAATCAAAAGTAAGTTTTAATTGCAAATCCTCTGGAGAAACACCACTTTTTTTCAATAAATCTGTATTTTTTACTTCAGTATCATCATTTGAAGTATAGTGAGCCAAATCATTAAAAGAACATCTAAAAGCAACCAAACCACCTTGGTTAGAAATCTTTAACTGTTTCAAATTCGATTCCAAATCTCCTTGATATTCAAGAGTGTCGAAAACATTTTCATCACTATTTTTAAAAATAGCAGTTTCTATTTGAGAATCTGGTCGATAAAACTTAATTTTTTCTTTATTCTTACTTTCAGCTTGAACATTGCTAATAGTTACAGAACTTATCGTAGCTTCCTGATTATTAGTCTTATCAATAGACAAGAAAATATCATTAGTTTGAAAAACATCATAATCCCATTTAAATTCAGAAGGTTGTTTTTCAATACCATCAGCAGTACTAATAATCATAATCTTAGACAAATTAAAAGGCATATTAGTTTCGCCTTCTACCTGATATCGTAGGACAATCAAGCCAAAAGCAAATAAAATACAAGTAATAATGATAATAAGCATAGCAATATGAAATGACTTTTTTTGGGTTATTTTTTTTATCATTTTTCCTCCCAATAATACATTAATTTTTTGCCTTCAATTTTCGTAAATCTTTAAAAAAATCTTTTAAAATAGTTTCGCAAGAATCTTTCTCAATTCCAGTTTCAACCTCAACTACATGATTAAAAGGATAATCTTGTAGTAAATTCAAAACAGAACCACAAGCACCAGTTTTTTCATCCATTGTTCCAATATACAATTTTTTAATTCGAGCCTGTATGATAGCTCCTGCACACATTGCACATGGTTCCAAAGTAACATACATTTCACAATCTAGTAAACGCCAAGATTGTAATTTTTTACTAGCTTTTTGGATGGCTAATATTTCTGCATGTTTTGTTGTATCTGTTTTAGTTTCCTTTTGATTGTGAGCCCTTGCAATAATTTTTCCATCTTTTACAATTACACAACCAACAGGAACTTCCAATTTTTTATATGCTTCTTTGGCTTGTTTTAAAGCTTCTTTCATAAATTTTTCTTCCATAATTTCACCGAATTTATTTTACCATCTTTTTCTAACATTGTAAATTATTTTGCAATAAAATAGAGCATATTTCTTGTGTAGAATTAGGATGAGCAAGAAGTTTAGTATTTTCTCTCATTTCTAATAACGTAGAAGGAGAAGAAAACAACTTATCTAAAATATCAATAATAGAATCCTCTTTTTTTAGCCAAATACCAACTCCTTTTTCTTCTAAAAAATTAGCATTTTCTTCTTCTTGACCAGGAATCGGATTGATAATTATCATAGGAAGATTAGAAGCCAAGCTTTCTGTAGTAGTCATTCCACCTGGTTTAGTAACAATTAAATCAGAAATACTCATAAGTTCAGGTACTTGATTTGTAAACTCAAGAACTTTTACATAATCTTGAGCATTATGCTCTGCTACTAATTCATCAAACTTCATTTTCATTTTTTCATTTTTACCAGAAATAGCAATAATTTGAATATCTGGGTAAGAAACTAAAGAATTAAAAACTTCAAAAGTTCTTGTTTTTCCCAAACCAAACTCACCACCGCCAAAAAATAAAATAGTTTTCTTATTAGCATCTAGTCCATAACTTTCAAAAATTTCTTTTTTATTATAATGTTGTAAAAAACGATT
The DNA here is from genome assembly GCA_947626865.1 of uncultured Clostridia bacterium. GTDB lineage: Bacteria > Bacillota > Clostridia > TANB77 > CAG-508 > CAG-269. The sequence continues at coordinate 19,517 of CANQTZ010000004.1, read as the reverse complement.
AGATAAAGGAATCCCAGTAACAAAAATTTTATTTTCTTCAATACCAGTATTTTTTAAATAATCTTTCATCTTACTATTTGCAACAAAATAATAATCTGTGCTACTACTTCCAACTAGCCATTGGTCATGTGGAGCGAAATCTGTTAAAATAGTAGCAATTTTAGCTGTAATTTTTCTTTTCCTTTTTAAATAGCTACACATTTGGCTACTAAATGGATGAGTAGAAATTATTAAATCTGGTTGCTTTTCACGTAATAATTTTAGCAATTTAATTGCCAAAATTTTATTAGACCTAGTAGAAAGATGTGCAAGAGGACCTTTTTGAGCATCATTGTAAATTCTTCCCCAAACCCAAGGGGCTTTTTTTGCAGCCTCTTTGTACGCAGTAGTTGTTACTTTTTCAATGGTTTTGTTTACGTATTTCATACAATCTATTAAACTAATACAGTATTCAGGATACTGTGTAGAAATATATTCATAAATGGATTTTGCAGCATTAAGGTGTCCGCCTCCATAAGAAGCATAAAAAATTAAGATATTTTTCATATTTTTTGTTCTCCTTGTAATTTTTGTTCATTGTATCATAAAAAAAATAAAATTTCAAAAAATGGAATATTTTTTAAATAAAAATGCAAAATAAATGTAGAATGGTTACAATTCACAGCCAATGAATTTTATGTGTCAAAATATTAATATATTATTTATTTGTAACAATTCGGGGGGACCAACAAATTACAGACTGTTTATAAAGTGGGTAAAATAATTGTATTTTTTCATAACTTTGTGTGTCGCAACTTCCATAATAAAAAAATACTAGTATGTAAGTTGCTCCAATCGCACTCGCAAAGCTCGTTTGGTCGCTTACGCAGTTATTAAAAAATACAATTATTAACCCACTTTGTATTAAAGTCTGTTATGTAGTTGGGAGTTACAAATAAATAATATATTAATATTTTGACAATATAAATTTGGCTGTAATAGTAACTTTAGGTGAACCGAAACGTAAATTGAAGAAAAGGGTGATTTTTTTGAAAAGCATAATAAAGCCAATTGGACTTATTATTATATTATTAATAGCAATATCTTTTTTATTAAGTAGCATTGGAGAAATTCAAGTAAGTCAAGCTGCTACATCTGGTATTTCTGATATTCAATTAATGGCAAGAGCAATCAATGGTGAGGCAAGAGGCGAACCGTATGAAGGACAAGTAGCAGTGGGAGCGGTTATTTTAAACAGAGTAAAAAGTTCACAATTTCCAAATTCAATTGCTGGCGTAATTTACCAATCAGGAGCATTTACAGCTGTTGCTGATGGTCAAATTAACAAGCCAATTGAAGAAGGTTCAACTGTATATAAAGCCGCACAAGATGCTAAAAATGGCTGGGATCCAACAGGTGGTTGCATTTATTATTTTAATCCATCAACTGCTACAAGTAAGTGGATTTGGTCAAGACCATTGGTAAAAACAATAGGAAAACATCGTTTTTGTAAATAAGAGAGGAGATAAAATTATATGAAAAAGAAATATATGATAGGTATTATATGTGTTTTATTAGTAGTTGCTATAATATTAGGAATTTTGTTATATCAGAAGAAACAAGAATATAAGCAAGCATCTGAAAACAATTATAACATGGCATTTTATGAATTAGTAAATTATGTGCAAAATGTTGAAACATATTTAGCCAAATCATTAATTTCGTCAACACCAGAGCACGGCGCAGAAACTTTAACAAATTTGTGGAGGGAAGCTAATTTAGCACAAACGTATCTTTCAAGACTTCCAATTGAAAGCCAAGAATTAGAAAATACTGAAAAATTTTTAAATCAAGTAAGTGATTATAGTTATTCTTTATCAAGAAAAAATATTTATAATGAAAGTTTATCAGATGATGATTTTAAAAATTTAAAAGATTTACATTCATATAGTGTTGATTTAGAAAATACTTTAAATCAATTGTCAGAAGATTTAAATAGTGGTAGGTTTTCGTGGGAAGAGCTTACAAATAAAGGAAGTGTAGCATTTGCTCAACAGGTAGATAATATTTCAAAAGAGAGTTTTAGTAATTTAGAAGAGAATTTTCATGAATATTCTGGACTAATTTATGATGGGGCTTTTTCGGAGCATTTAACAAATAATGAAAAAAAGGGATTAACAGGTGAAGATATTGAGGAAGAGCAAGCAAAACAAATAGCGCAGGATTTTATTGGTAAAGATAATATAAAAGAAATTTCTAATTTAGGGTTTTCAGAAAATGCAACTGTACCGTCTTATGATTTTTCGATAACTGGCAATGAGGATGAAAATATAAATATTTCAATTTCGAAAAAAGGTGGACATATTGTTTATATGAATTCTAATCGAGATGTTACATCAGAAATGATTTCACAAGACGAGGCTAATCAAAAAGGAAAAGAATATTTGGCTAGTAAGGGTTTTGAAAATATGAAGGAAACTTATTATTTGAAGCAAGAAGGGGTTGTGACTATTAATTATGCTGCAATGCAAGATGATGTGATTATGTATCCGGATTTAATAAAGGTGAAAGTTGCTTTAGATAATGGAGAGGTACTTGGAATTGAAACAACAGGTTATTTGAATAATCATACCCAAAGGGAATTAGCGAATGTAAAGATTACGAAAGAGGAAGCTAAAAAGAATTTGAATAAAGATTTAGATATCCAAAGCGAATCTCTAGCAATTATTCCGACGAAATGGCAGACTGAAATTTTGTGTTATGAGTTTAAAGGGAAAGTAGAGGATAATGAATTTTTAGTTTATATTAATTGTGAAAATGGAAGAGAAGAAGATGTATTAGTAATTACTAATACACCTAATGGAACATTGACAAATTAATGTCTTTTATATGTATCTTTGGAAAGTAATTCTGTTGAAACTACATTTCCATCTCTTTTTAAGATTTTATAGGCTTCGGAGTAGATTGCATTAGATGTTCTACCAGTTTCATAAGAAGATATTTCAACTTGGCAATCGTCATCTTGTCGAAGACCAAAAATTTGGAATGTTGCAATTCCGCCTGATACAGAGCATACAAGTTTAATAGGATAATTTCTGTTATTCTTAAATTGAAAATCAATCGATCCATACACTACTGTAGCATCTCTACTAGCTGTCACATAAGATGGTACAAATTGATGATTAGTTCTTTGAGTAATTTCTAGGTTGGCATAAACAACTGCATTATATAAGGTAGAAGTAATTTGACAAATACCACCACCAAGTCCATCTACTACTTCTCCTTGAACATAAATAGGAGCTTCTTTGTAACCAGCAGCAATAGTTCTAGCACCAACTACTTTATTGTAAGAAAAAGTTTCGCCAGGCATAAGAACAGTACCATTGATTTTATTTGCAGCTAAAACTAAATTAGTAGTCCTATTGTAGTTACTTGCAGCATACTTCGTAGAAAAGGTAGAAAGCAAATCAGGAAAGGCTTCAGTTCCAATCATATTAGTAGTTATATTAGGATATATAATTTTTAAAGGTATTGCATATTCTGCTTTTTTCTCCGAAGACACAATATTTTGGGCATCTTCTAATGAAATGTTGAAATCTACACCATTTTCAGAAGGATAAACGCAAAATGGGTCTCTTGTGTAATAAGCATCAACAGGATCTTTATAAACTTCATTATGGATTTTTTCAACATCAATTTCATCAGGTTGTTCTGTTTTAACAACAATTTCTATAGGAGTGTCCACACAAGAAAGCGTATAAATAGAATTTTCAATAGCCTCTATTGTTTTATCTATATCTACTACATTACCTTCTTGACCTGAAGTAATAATTAGTTGATTATCTTCTATATAATAACTACTTTGAATAACAGTATCTGGCAATTGAGTAGAAATATCTTGTAAATTTTTAGTCAATTGCTCAGTATTTAAAGTTACTTTAGGTTCAATATTAACATTACCAAACATAGTAGATAAAACATAAAGATTATTTTCGAAAATATTTCCTTGCTTTCCAACATTTGCAGCAGAACGACTAGCTTTTTTTGTATCAAAAGTAGCTTCTATTTGTGATAAAGAAATTTTAGTTTCAAAATCACCATGTTTTAATGTAATTTCTTCTGGAAGCTTAGAAGTTATGTAATTATCAATTTTATACTTAGCATCTGATTCACTTAAACCAGAAACATCAATACCTTTTATAGAAACACCAGAAACAATATTAGTGTTAAACACGTTATAAAGCGTAAAAGCAAAAAATGCAACCAATAACATACATATAATAAAAATTATTATTAAAGCAAAAATAGATTTACTTTTTTTTCCTATACTTTTAACAACAGTAAAATCATTATTAACTATAGCCTCATCATTTATAGCATCTTTTGTTTTAATTGGTGTTGTAGAACTTTCCTGTTCATGTTTGTCTAATAAATTATTAGCATTGTTCATATTCGAATCTCCTTTTGCAAATCTCTCATTTTATTATATCATATTTTGACAAAAAAAGTACTAAAAATATAAAAAATGTCAAAATAAATTAAAAAAAATTGTTTATACTATAATTATAAAGCTTCAAATGAAGTTTTATGATAAATAAATATCATGAAAAAATAATATCATGGAAAAAATAATATCATTAAGAAATAATATCATGAAAAAAAAATCTTGATGATTTATGTAAGGAGGATGTTATGTCTAGAAATAGTAAATTAATATCTGAAAACTTGAGAGAGGAAATAGCAAAAGAATTAGGCGTATATGACCAAGTAAAAAACGACGGCGGAAGCTGGGCAAACGTTTCATCAAAACAATGTGGAAACATCGTAACAAAAGCAATAGAAATAGCAAATAGAAGCGTAGAAAATAAATAATTACGATATTGCCATATCGCTATATCGTTATATCGTTATACTGCTATATTTATATTGCAATATTGTTATAATGAATAGCTATTTTCACAAGAGGGGCAGGAAAATCTAAGTTACAATTTATTTAATGTAGCTAAGAGACAAACCTGTCCCTTTTGGTACATCAATGTGCCATCTGGGACAGGCACAAATGGTACATCGATGTATCATTTGGGACAGGCACTAACGATACATTGATGTGCTTTTTGGGACAGGTTATATTGATATTGTTATTTGTCTCGGCTTGTTACGAAATTAAAGATAGCATAATATACTTATTGACAAAGTAATTATAAAGTGATAACCTAGTATTGCAAACTAGATAAGGAGGAGAGATATGAAAGGTATAAAAGTAGGAGATAAAAGTTCAAAATATCCTATTATTCAAGGAGGTATGGGAGTAGGAGTTTCCCTACATAAGTTAGCAGGAACTGTGAGCAGAGAAGGTGGAATTGGTGTTATTTCTACAGCAGATATTGGTTATCAGGAAGAAGATTTTAACACAAATCCAATAAAAGCTAATTTGAGAGCAATTGGTAAGGAAATAAAAAAAGCGCGAGAAATTGCTGGAAAAGACAAGATTTTGGGCGTTAATGTTATGGTGGCATTAAATAATTATAAAGAGATAGTAAAAGAATGTGTAAAAAATAAGATAGATTTAATCATTTCAGGTGCAGGAATTCCTAAGGAATTACCAGAATATGTAAAAGGCTCTAATACTAAGATAGCACCTATTGTATCTTCACTTAGATGTTGTAAACTAATTGTAAAACATTGGATAAAGAAATATCAATATGTACCTGATATGATAGTTATTGAAGGACCAGAGGCAGGAGGACATTTAGGGTTCAAACGAGAAGAATTGGAAGCGGATAAAAAGCCACAATTAGAAGATATAACAAAAGAAGTAGTTGAATATATTAAAGAAGTAGAAAAGGAAAACAATAAGGAAATTCCTGTTATAGCAGCTGGAGGAATTTGGAATAAACAAGACATTCAAAAATATTTATCTTTAGGAGCAACTGGTGTGCAAATGGCTACAAGATTTGTTACAACCTATGAATGTGATGCTTCAGAAGAATTTAAAAATGCTTATTTACAAGCAAAAGAAGAAGATATAAAAATTATTAATAGTCCGGTAGGAATGCCTGGCAGAGCAATTTATAATAACTTTATTAAACAAACTGAAAGTGTTAAAGGGAAAGTTGAAAAATGTTATGGATGTATCAAAACTTGTAATGTAGCAGACACACCATATTGCATTACAAAAGCATTGATAAATGCAGTAAAAGGAAATATGGAGAAAGCATTAGTATTTTGTGGAAGCAATGTGGGAAAAGCCAAAGAAATTATTTCAGTACATGATTTAATGCAAGAATTAGTGACATAAGTGTACCGCACCATTTATACCTGTCCCAAAAAGCACATCGATGTATTGTTAGTGCCTGTCCCAGATGATACATCGATGTACCGTTGGTGCCTGTCCCAAATGATACATCGATGTACCATTTGTGCCTGTCCCAAACGGCACATCTCGAATAATAAAATAATAGTTGCAAATTACAAGAAATAAGCATATAATTAGAAAAAATAGCTTTAAGAGGTGAAGCAATGAAAGATTTAACTGTACAAAATATTTTAGAAGTAACAAATGGAAGGCTTTTGCAAGGAAATCCGGAAATGATTTGTCGAAGTTTTTCGAAGGATACTAGAAGTTTGCAAGAACATGATATTTATATAGCGATTAAAGGTGGAAATTTTGATGGTAATTTGTTTTGGGAGAAAGCTTTTGAGCAAGGTGCAGATGGTGTGATTGTTTCGAGTATTGATTATTCGGAACAGGTGAGAGGTAGATGGAATGGGAAAGCGATTATTCAAGTAGAGGATACTGAGGAAGCGTTATATAAAGTAGCGAGTTTTAAAAGAAGTTTATATGATATACCAGTTATTGCTGTTACAGGAAGTGTAGGCAAAACTAGTACAAAGGATATTATAGCAAATGTGGTGTCTCAAAAATATAAAACTTTGAAAACAATTGGCAATAATAACAACAATATCGGGTTACCTTTTACTATATTGAGGTTGCAAGATGAAGAGGCTATGGTTTTGGAAATGGGAATGAATCATTTAGGAGAAATTAGTTTGCTTAGTAAAATTGCAAAGCCTAATATTTGTGTGATTACTAATATAGGAACATCACATATTGGGAATTTAGGAAGTAGGGAAAATATTTTAAAAGCAAAGCTAGAGATATTAGATGGTGCAGATAATCCGGTTGTTATTATAAATGAAGATGATGATTTATTGCGTAAGTGGCAACAAAAAAATAATACACAAATTAATATTAAAACTTTTGGAATTGAGTCTACAAGTGATATTAATGCAAGTCAGATTATTTTAAAAGAAAATTCAAGTGAATTTTATATACAAGAAGAAAATATCAAAGTAAAAGTTCCAGTAGGTGGAAAGCACTTTATATTAAATGCGTTGTGTGCTTTTAGTGTGGGCAAAGCACTAAAAATGAAAAATGAAGAAATTGTCAAAGGCATAGAAAATTTTCAATTGACTGCAAAAAGAATGGAAATTAAGGAAACAAAAAATGGGATAAAAATTATAAATGATGCCTATAATGCGAGTTTAGAATCTATGCAAGCAAGCCTTAATTATTTATCAAAATGCAAAGCACAAAGAAAAATTGCGGTGTTGGGGGATATGCTAGAATTAGGCAATTATGCAGAAAAATTACATAAAAAAGTGGGAGAAGCTGTTTATCAAAACAAAATAGATTTTTTAATTGTAAATGGTTATAATGCAAAATATATTGCAGAAGGCGCAAAAAAAATAGGAATGTCGGAAAAAAACATTTTGTATATAGAAAATAAAGAGGATATATTAAATAAATTAAAACAAATATTGCAAACAGGGGATGTAGTCTTATTTAAAGCTTCAAATGGAATGAAATTTTTTGACTTAGTTGAAACCATAGAAAAGGAGTGGTAATTTTGAAAAAAATAAAATTAGGAGTTATCTTTGGTGGCATGTCAACAGAAAATGAAGTTTCCGTTTTATCAGCTAAATCGGTGCTTGCAAATTTAAATAGAAACAAATATGAAATATATCCAATATATATTGCAAAAGATGGTAGCTGGTATGAATATAAAGAAAAACCACAAGAAAAAATAGAAAATGTAATGCAGTATTTGCAAAATTTAGATATAGTATTTCCTGTTTTACATGGATTATATGGTGAAGATGGCACAATACAAGGATTATTTGAATTGTTAAAAAAGCCATATATAGGATGTGGAGTTTTAGCATCTGCTATTGGGATGGATAAAGTCTACACTAAAATTGTATTTGAAAAAGCAGGTCTTAAGCAAGCAAACTATAATTATATAAGAAAAAACAACAAAGATTATGTGTATATTCATAAAAATTGGGATGAAGAAATATTTACTTTAAAACAAGTAGCAAAAAAAATTGCAACAAATTTAAAATTTCCAATGTTCATAAAGCCATCTAATTCAGGCTCTAGTGTAGGTGTCAACAAAGCAAGCAATTTAGATGAATTAGAAGAATACATACAAAATGCCTCTCAATTTGATAATAAAATTTTAATTGAAGAAGCAATTATTGGTAAAGAAGTGGAATGTGCGGTATTAGGAACACAAGATGTGATAGCTTCTTGTGTAGGAGAAGTAAAATCGGCAGAAGAATTTTACAGTTATGATGCGAAATATAATAATACAGAATCCAAAACGCAAATACCAGCTGATATTCCAGAAAAAATAGCAAATGAAATTAGAAATCAGGCTATAAAAGCTTTTAAAGCAATTGACGGAAAAGGTTTGTCAAGAGTAGATTTCTTTGTAGAAAAAGATACAAACGAAATTTATATAAATGAAATAAACACCTTGCCAGGATTTACTAATATAAGTATGTATCCAAAACTTTTCGAAGAAAGTGGTATAAGTTACATGCAATTATTAGATAAAATAATTGATAGCAATATATAGTCTTATTTTCATACCCCCTAGCTTTACTATAACTAGGGGATGAATTGCTTTTATTGATTTGAAAACTTTTGTTTTACATTGTCAATCTTTGTTTGTTCAACAGTTTCTGTTTTATACCAACCCTTTTCAGCCATCAAATTATATAATTTATTTTGAATATCTAGAGAAGTATTTAAAGCATCTTTAAAAGCACAATGCACTTCAGCAGTTGTAGACTCAATAGTCCCATGAAGATATAAATCACAAACACCTTTAATAATTAGTAATTCTTTTTCCATCAAATCTTTATCTTCCATAGAAAGACCTCCTTTATAATAAATTTAAAAATTTGTCAAATAGTTCAGTATGTTTTTTTTCTAACTCTTTCATATAACTACTAAGAGTTGCATCTTGTAATTGATTAGATGTTTTAGTACAGCATGATCTCATAAAAGTTTCATGTCCTAAAGCATCCTCTACATATAAAAGCTCTTTACTTGTCATAATTATCACCACCTAAATAATAGTTTTTCCGAGATTAGGAAAAATATACAAAAAAAGAAACACTTTTCCAATATTTTTCATATTATAATCAAAAGGAGAGTGTTTATAATGCAATATCAAAGAAACATGCTAGCTAGGAGGTATTTATATCGATTTGACCAAATATTAGAAGAAATGGCTGACAAAATGCTATCAGCTAATTTTACTAACAATATAACGCTTAATTTCATTAAGTGCATGATACCACATCATCAAGCAGCAATTTATATGTGTGAAAATTTGTTAATGTATACAAATTATCCGCCATTGCAAGAAATTGCAAGAGGAATTATTTCAATGCAAAGACAGGGAATTGAGCAGATGAAAGAAATTGCTCGGAACAACAGGAACAAGATTTAATAGCAATCCTCAAGATGTAAATCACTATATTGAGAAATATTTAGAAATTACTAAACAAATGATTAGTGAAATGAAAAATAGTCCAAGATGTATTAGCATTAATTTGGATTTTGTAAATGAAATGATACCACATCACGAAGGTGCAATTAGAATGTGTAATAATTTGTTGCAATACTATATAGATCCGAGACTAAAAAATGTAGCAGAATCTATCATACAAGAACAAAGTAGGGGAGTAGAACAGCTAGAACAAGTTCGAAGAATGTTATGTGGTAATTGACAAAATTACATAAAAATGCTATATTAAATTTTGTAACTTAAAAATCCCAAGACACCTGCACTAGATTATAGTGTGGAAAAAGAAAAAGGAGGAAAAAATGGGGATTGTATGTCTAGAAATCTTATTTTTTTGGGGATTCATAGTAGCAATGATAGTAGTAAGCTACGCTACGGAAAGTGTAGTAATAGAAATGTTGGAATCTAGCATGCTTATGTTAGGTTTCATGTTTATAGCAGTTGCTACAACCCAGTTAGAGTTAGGCAACACTATGACAATGGCGATTATCATGGGCCTACTTATGGGTGGTGCGTATGCGTTTTTAGCATATGCGTTGGAATGCCTAAAGATATTTTTGAAACATTTAAATTAGGCAATTACCACCACCATTTTTCTGCCTAGTTCCCTCAGCTGTAATACAGTTGGGGGAATTTTTTGTAAAATATAAAAAAACTATAGATTTTTTTTTAATTTATGATATAATAAGCTTACCTTTTTAAGGAGGATGTAAAAAATGGTTGTAAAAAATTATTATAAAATATTAGGACTAGAAACAAATCATGTTTCTATCGAAGAAATAAAAAGTGCTTATAGACAAGCTGCAAAAAAATATCATCCAGACTTAAACGTAGGAGATAGCTTAGCAGAAGAAAAAATCAAAGACATAAACGAAGCATATAAAACACTATCTGTGCCAGCCTCAAAAAGAAAATATGATAGATTATGGAACTCACGTTTTGGAAAAGCACAAAGAGCATTTGCAGGAAAAGAAAAAAAAGAAACAATAATAAATATGTTTCTAGGAAACATAGAAAAAGAAGAAACAACAAATAAAAAAATCAATAAGAAATCCGCAACCAAAGGAGAAAATGTGGAAACACAAATAAACATTGGAATACAAGAAGCATTTTACGGTATGGAAAAAATACTATCAATAAGAACAGCAGAAGGAAAAATAAGAAAATTAACAGTAACCATTCCACAAGGCATTAGTAACGGAGAAAAAATTCGTTTAATAGGTCAAGGTAAGCAAAGTGAAAATGGAGGCAAAAACGGAGACTTAATAATAAAAATAAATATAGAAGATGATCATCAATTTAAATTAAAAGGTCATGATTTATACACAGATTTATTATTAACACCATGGGAAGCGGCATTAGGAGCTAGGGCAAATGTAACTTCTATAGATGAGAATACAAAAATATATATACCACAAGGAATACAAAGCGGTGAAAGAATAAAAATTCCAGGAAAAGGATACCGAGGAGTAGATGGTACCAGAGGAGACTTAGTAGCAGAAATTAAAGTAGTTGTACCAAAAGAACTTACTATGCAGGAAAGACAGATGTTTGAAAAATTAAGTAAAATATCTAATTTTAATCCAAGAAAAGAAAAAATATAAATTTACATAAAGAAAACATTGACAAATAGTGCAATTTTCGTTATAATAAATAGTAGTGTGGCAACAAAAGACAAGCTATGGATTAAAATCATAGAAGGAAAAGAGGTAAAAATGGAAACGTGGGAAGGAAAAAGCTTTAGTATAACAGATCCGCAAGGAGTAAACACAGTAATTTATCAAATTAATGAAACAGAAAAAGAATATCTAAAAGATTCTCCTAAATATACATTACAGCGTTTAGACTTTATGGAAGAATTAAGAGGAAATCTGAAAAGAAAAACTTTTTTTGTGGACAATCCGTCAAAAGACGAAGACCAATTAGTTATTCTATCTTTTGGAGCAGACAAAGTGGTTGTCAATATGGCATTATTGCAAGGGGATGAGATTTCTATTTGCAAAAAACCAGTACCACTTAAATTTGACAGTTTATACAGAGAAGAAGAATATGAGGTAAAAGAATTTAAATATACTCCAAATTTAAAAAGACCAATTTGTATAATTGATCCTGAAACAACGGAAGAAGTCAAACCAACTCTTTACTTTGACGAAGAAACTAATGAGGTAAAAGGAAAATGTAAATTAAAACCATATAAATCTTATTTTGCGTTTGAAATTAGAGACAAAAAAGAAGATTGAGGAGGACAAAAAAATGAGTAAATCAAAAAAAGGCAACAATCCAGCACCTTATATAGCTGAAGTAAAACCAGAAAATGAGCAATTAAGGATTCCACCAGACAAATATGCTATTGCAGTAGCACCGTTAGATGTAACAAAAAATCCTATGAAATTGACAGGTGTAGATACTTATACTTTTAAAGAAATGCCAGATGGAATGGTATATAGAATTAGCAAAAGTGGAGTAGAATATCCACCAATTACTAAAGAACAGTTCGAAGAAATTAAGAAATTACATGAACAATATCTTGGAAATAAAGAAGTAGCAATTTCAAAAGCACAAGCAGTAGCACAAAAAAATTTAAAAAAAGCAAGTTCCTCAGGTAAAAATAATGAAGATAGAGGATAAAATAAAACAAAAGAGAAGGTGAAAGTATGCATTACAAAATAGAAGGAGCAATTAAAAGAAATAGAACTAATTTTATAATATTTGCAATACTATGGGTTGTTATAACCATAGTATTTGTTTCGCCGTTTGCGTACAGTTCTTATATGGCGGGACTTGAAGGAAAAATGGATGTAAAAGTATTTATAGAAACATTTGGTACTTCTATAAGTAATCCATTCGGAACAATAGGCAATATTATATCACAGGGAGCAATAGGAACTTTTTTCTCAACATTATTAGTTTTTACAATATTTTATGCAATATTTTTCTTTATAGGTTTTGTAAGATCAGCTCCTAAAAACGAATATACAGACATAGAACATGGTTCAAGTGACTGGAGTCAAAGAGGGGAACAATATCAGGTATTAAGCAGAGATAAAGGAATTATTTTAGCAGAAGATAACTATTTACCTGTCGACAAACGAGGAAATGTCAATGTATTAGTAGTCGGAGGATCGGGTTCTGGTAAATCTGCATCATACTCAATACCTAATGCATATCAATGTTTAGGTTCTTACATATTTACTGACCCAAAAGGAGAACTATATGATAGAACAGCAGGTTATCTAAAGCAACAAGGCTATGATATAAAAGTATTAAACTTAGTTAGACCACAATATAGTGATGGATATAACCCACTAATGCACATATCTTCTGAACTAGACGTTGACGTTATAGCAAACACAATTATAAAAGGTCAACAAGCAGAAGGTGGAAAAGCTGACCCTTACTGGGATGACATGGCAGAAATGTTATTAAAAGCTTTAATTTATTACTTAATAGCAACAAGACCAGAAGAAGAACAAAACTTAGCAAGTTGTGCAGAACTTGTAAGAGCAGCAAATAACAATGGTGGTAGCAATTTATTAACAGAATTAATCAGTCAGTTACCTTATGACCATCCAGCAAGAATGTACTATAAATCAATCGAAATAGCACCAGAAAAAACATATGGTTCAATTTTAAGCACATTACAATCAAAACTTGGTAAATTTGACTCAAAAGAAATCGCAGAATTAACATCAACAGACACAATTGATTTTGAAGAAATAGGAAACAAAAAGACAGCAGTTTATGTTATATCATCTGATACACATACAGCATATGACTTTTTATTAACAATATTCTTCTCACAAATGATACAGCAATTATATGATTATGCTGACCAAAATGGAGGAGCTTTAAAAGTACCAACTTATTTTATATTAGATGAGTTTGCAAATATAGGAAAAATACCTGATTTTGATAAAAAAATATCAACTTCAAGAAGTAGAAAAATTTCTTTTAGTGTTATTTTACAAAATGTAGATCAATTAGAAGCAGTATATGAAAAATCATATGAAACTATAATGGGTAACTGCGATACACACGTATTTTTAGGAAGTAACTCATACAAAACAGTAGAATATTTCTCAAAAGCATTAGGAGAAAAAACAATAGAAAGAGATAGCACTTCAATTAATCGTGATAGACAAAACTGGAAAACAGGAAAATCAGTATCAGACCAAGTAATGGCAAGAGCACTTATGACACCAGATGAGCTTCGTAGACTAGATAATGATTTATGTATAATTTTTGAAAAAGGTATAAAACCAGTAAAAGCAAACAAATTTTATTATTTTAAACATCCAATGGCAAAAAAGATGAAAGCACTTGAAATTAGCCACAATGATATTGGTGAAATAGAAAGAGGAGAATGGAGAAAATACAATCCATATAATCCTTATGTAGAAGAAAAAGACGCTCAAAAACAAGCAGAAAACTTAAAAGTAGAATCATTAGATGATTTATTTGAAGATGATCCATTAGAAGAGCCTTTAACTCAAGAAAAACCAAAATTGCAAATAGAGCAAGAAGTGCAGAAAGCACCAATATTACCAGGAAATGATGATGACGACATGTATGATATACAAAAAGAATTAGAGGCTAAATTTGATGAATTATTTGGACCAATTGATGATGATTAGGGGGATTAAAGGAATTTAGGGAGGTTCCTTAAATCTCCCTTTAAAAAATAGAAAAAGGAGAAAAAGATGAAATTTGTACACATAGCAGATATGCATTTTGATAGTCCATTTATAAACCTTTCAGGAAAAGAAATGTTAGGTGATTTAAAGCGACTACAACAAAGAAAAATATTTAAAAAAATGATAGAATACATAAAAGAAAACCAAATAGAATATTTATTTATTTCAGGAGATTTATATGAACATCAATACGTAAAATTAACAACAATCGAATATATCAATAATTTATTTACACAAATACCTAAAACAAAAATATTTATAAGCCCAGGAAATCATGATCCATACATAAAAAATTCTTATTATAACAAATTCAATTGGAGTGAAAATGTAAAGATATTTTCATCAAAAATTCAAAAAATCCAAACACCAGATGCTAATATCTATGGTTATGGATTTGATGATTTTTATTGCAATGATTGTGGTATAGAAAATTTTCAAATAGAAGATAAAAATGCCCTTAATATTTTAGTATTACATGCTACTTTAGATGGAGCATCATTGGAAGATAGGCAATATAATTCAATTTCCAAAAGACTATTAAAAGAAAAACAATTTGATTATGTTGCATTAGGGCATATCCATAAACCATATTATAATGAGGAAGAAAATCAAAATATATGTTATCCAGGTTCGACGGCTTCACTTGGTTTTGATGAATTAGGAAAACATGGAATGATTGTCGGAAATTTGCAGAAAGGAAATATAGAATTAAAATTTGTTTCTTTAGATGACGAAGAATTTAAAGAAATTGAGATAGATACAACAGAAATTGTATCAAATGAAGAATTAATTGAAAAAATCAATAATTTAGAAATTCAAAAAAATCAATATATAAAAATAATATTAGTTGGAAAAAGAAACTTTGAAATTAATCCAAATCAATTATTAAAATATGTAGAAAATGATAATATAATAAAAATAAAAAATCATACAAAGATAGCTTATGATTTAGAAAAAATATCCAGAGAAAACACATTAAAAGGATTATTTGCAAAAGAAATGTTAGAAAAAATAACGCAAGAAAATTTATCAGAAGAAGAAAAACAAATTATAGAAAATGCTATTGAAATTGGATTCACAGCATTGGAATAGGGGGATAAAATATTGAAAATAAATCAATTAAAAATAAATCAATATGGAAAACTAAAAGAAAAACAAATAGAATTTAGTCCTACTTTTAATATAGTATATGGTAAAAACGAAGCAGGAAAATCCACACTTTTGAGCTTTATTGTAAATTGTTTATATGGAATTTCTAAAAATAAAAAAGGAAAAGAAATATCAGATTTTGAGAGATATTTGCCATGGAGTGGAGATGATTTTTCTGGAAAATTAGAATATGAATTAGACAATAAAGAAAAATATGAAATATTTAGAGAATTTAAAAAAAGAAATCCAAAAATATATAATGGAAATAAAGAAGATATTTCAAAACAATTTAATATTGATAAAAATAAAGGAAGTGAATTTTTTTATGAACAAACAAAAATAGATGAAGCTTTATTTTTATCAACAGTAGTTGTTAACCAGCAAGAAGTAAAATTAGAAAAGCAAGAGCAAAATATTTTAGTACAAAAAATTGCTAACTTGGTAGGAACAGGAGAAGATAATGTATCTTTTAAGCGTGCTATAGAAAGAATAAATAGACGTAAATTAGAAGAAATAGGGACAGATAAATCTAGGGAAAAGCCAATAAATATTATTGGTCGAGAAATTCAAAAATTGACTGAAGAAAAACAAGAATTAAAAAAATATGAAAATGTAAAATATGAAATAGAAGAAAAAAAATCACTTTTAAGAGATGAAATAGAAAAATTAGAAAATGAAAATAATTTTTTAAAAGAAATTAAATTAGTAAATGAAAATGAAAAAATAGAAAACGAAAAAATAAAAATGAAAATAAATATGAAAAATGAAAATGATAAAAAAATAGAAAATTTAAAAAGTGAAAAAGAAGAATTAAATAAAAATAATATTTTTGAAAAAAATAAAAAAATAAAATTAGAAAAAAATAAATTAAATAAAAAAATAATTATTATTTTTTTTATTATTTTATTAATTAATATTTTACAATTTTTAATAATAAAAAATAAAATATTTAATTATATTTTTCTTCTTACAGTCCCAACGGTTTTAATTTTTTATTTATTTTCAAAAAATAAAATAAAAAATAAAAATAATAAAATAAAAAAAGAATTAGAAAAAATAAATGAACAAAAAAATAATTTAAATAATGAAATAAATTTATTAGAAAAAAATAATAGTGAATTAGAAAAAGAAATAAAACAATTAAATCAAAATTTTATTTTGAAAATAAATTTAGAAAAAGAAAAAATAAAAAATAAATTTTCAAATAGAATACAAGAAACAAAAATAAATAATTTTTTAAAATTAGAAAATCCAAATTTTGAAATACAAAATATTGAAAACAAATTAAATAACAAAAAAATTGAATTACATACATTGGATATAGAATATAAAAATATAGAACCTAAATTAGAAAATTTAGTAAATTTAGAAGAAAAATTAGTTAACTATAATGAAGAAATGTTAACCCTAAAAAATTTAGATAATAGCATCAATTTAGCAAAAGAAATTTTAACTAATGCTTATGAGAAAATGAAAAATACAGTAACCCCTAAGTTTACCAAAGAATTGTCAGAAACTATTTCTCAGATTACAAATGGAAAATATAATAATATTCAGTTCCATGATCAAGAGGGAATAGTAGTAGAATTGGAAAATGGTAATTATATGCCAGCTTCTCGTTTAAGTGTAGGTATGATTGATCAATTATATTTATCTTTAAGACTTTCTATGGCAGGGGAATTGTCAGAAGAAAAAATGCCAATTATTTTAGATGAAGCATTTGCTTATTTTGATAAAGAAAGACTAAAAAATATTTTAACATATTTATTTGATAAATTTAAAAATCATCAAATAATTATTTTTACTTGCACTAATAGAGAAAAAGAAATTCTTGACGAAATTAATGGAAATTATAAAATGATAAAAATGTAATAAAAAACTGTTTACATAACCCCAAAAATGTGATATAATTGAATGGAAAATTTGTGTAATAATAGAAAGAAGAGGTTAGTATGAAAAAAGAAAGAGCAGAATTATTAAGATGGATTTTACTTAGTGGAAGTAAAAAAAATAACCCAGTAATTGTACAAAGTACAATAGAAGGTCAAGGATATGCTTTAAAATCAGTGCTATTACCAGAAGAAGAAATTAAAAAAGGGATGCAACAAAGGTTAGAGGAAAAGAAACAAAGATTAAAACAAAAAGAAGTTATGCACACAATTGGTTTTTCTTGTTTTGCAGATGAACTTTCTGATCAAGCAAAAGAAATGTTGGAAAAAGAAGGTTTTGTTGTGGTTGGAGGAGCAAAAACTACAGAACCAGAAGCAGAAAATGTTAGAAAATTCGATTTGGTTTTAGATACACAAGAATATTGTACAGAAGGACTTTTAGATATTATTTTTCAACAATATTATTCAAAATATCAAAAAGTTGTAGATAGTGCAACAAATGTGTTAATGCCATACCCAAAGGGAGAATTTGTAGAAGGAACAACGGAAAATTTACAAAAAATATTACAACAAATAGGTTATGAAGTATATTTAGATGGAGAATCTCCAGTAAGAATTGCACGTAGCTCAATACAAAGACCAGTAGAAGAAAGTAAAATTAGAGAAATATATGAAGGTGCAAAAACAAACATGGCAAAAGTAGTAGGAGGATTAAAAACATTAACAAAAGGGGAAGATAAAATAGAAAAAACGAAATAGATAAATAATAAGGAGGAAATGTATTACATGGATAATAAATATAGAAAAGCATTAGTAGAAGTAATACAAGTATTAAATAATGCAGAAGATGAATTAGTGGAAAAAATACCAGAAAAATTTATTAATTTTTTATATGAAAATCAAGATAAAGATTATCAAGTATATATTGATTTTGCAGACGAAGAGTGGCAAGAACAATTGATGGATGAAACACGTGCAATTTTATCACTTATTTACAGAGATTTTATAGTTTCTAAAGAAGAAAGGCAAGAATTGTTAAAAGAAGAAAAAAAAGAACAATTGAAAAGGGAAGAGGAATTGAGAGAAAAATATAATCCAGATAAATTGTTTAAACATTAATAATAGACTTTTTATAAGATGGTGTGTCTTTTTACACATCATCTTATAAATTTTTTTATTGTTGCAACTCTGTTTTAACATTATTAATTTCTGTAGTTGTAGCTTTTTGTGCGGGGATATAATATCCTTTAGATTGTGCAATTTTAAAAAGTTCATATTGGAAACTTTCATCATTATTTCGAATTTGTTGGAAAGTTTGTCTTAATTGCATATTTTCTGCCTCTGTTATAGCAGTTTGGTAAGCAGTTAAATCTGCTTTAACAGCTCCAAGAATATCATTTACCATAGTTTTCTCATCCATATTTTTACCTCCTTGCAAATTATTAATTATTTAAAAATGTCATTAGTTTTTGTTTTGTGTTTAAAGCATCTTGTGCTGATTTTGTAAATAATTGTTTTATTTGAGGGTCAACAGCTTGAGAAGAATAAGTATTTAATTTTTGATATGCAGTTTCATGTGCTCCAATTAAATGTCGCAAATTCTGTAATTCAGATTGATTCAAATCTGCCATAATTATCCGTCCTTTCTATTTCTATTTTCTTATATATTTTTACCATATACAATTAAATTTATACATTTCACAGCCAATAAATTTTATATGTCAAAATAATTAATATAGTATTTATTTGTAACAATTCGGGGGGACCAACAAATTATAGACTTTTAATAAAGTGGGTAGAATAATTGTATTTTTTCATAACTTTGTGTGTCGCAACTTCCATAGTAAAAGAATACTAGTATGTCAGTTGCTCCAATCGCACTCGCTAAAAGCTCGTTTGGTCGCTTACGCAGTTATGAAAAAATA
>CANQTZ010000003.1 GCA_947626865.1 uncultured Clostridia bacterium | reverse complement strand
AAGAAACGTCCCTAATACGACACTGTCCCCAATCCGACAAAAATGTCGAAAATGAAACGTCCCCAATGCGACACTAGTACTTGAAACTTCCTCCTCCTAGAAATTCTTTTAACAATGAATTGGTTGGTACGTATTCTGGTGGGATAGTTTCAAAGTATTTTAGCATATTTATTAATCTCTTTGCTTCTGCATATTCAGGTTCCTCTTGTCTTATTTCTTCCAGTAATGGCATGACAAATCCTTTCAACACTCCTAATTCATAAATTAGTGATGTGTTGAATATGCTATTCGCTTCTTCTTGAAATGGAAATATATTTTTTTCTTCCCCTTCATTTACACTATGCCAATTACTAATAGTATGTTTTGCATCATAGCCTCTAAATTTATAGTCCCTTACTATTCTTCTTACTAATCTTGTATCTGTTGTTGATATTCGATTATATCTATCCATATTTAATACTGTAAGTGCACTTATATAAATTTTATATTTTTGTTCTTTTGAAATTTTGCTAGTTAGTTTATCATTTAAACAATGTATTCCTTCTATAACTAAAACTTCGTCTGATTTTAGTCTCATTTTTTTTCCTTTATATTCTTTCATACCTGTATGAAAATTAAATTCTGGCATTTCAACTTCTTCGCCATTTAATAGTTTTGTTAGATGGTCGTTGAATAATTTTAGATCAATTGCTTCTATACATTCAAAGTCATAATTTCCATTTTCGTCTTTTGGATTGTCTTTTCTTTCCACAAAATAATTGTCTACTGAAATTGTTACAGGTTTTATTCGATTAATTCTTAATTGTATACCTAGTCTTTGGGCAAATGTTGTTTTTCCAGAAGATGACGGCCCTGCTATTAGTATCATTTTTACATTTCTATTTTTAGCAATTTTATCTGCAATATTTGCAATCTTTTTTTCATGCAAAGCTTCATCTAACATTATTATATCTTTTATTGTATTTTCTTCTACTGCATTATTTAATTTATAAACATTATTTACATTTAAAATTTTATGGATATCATCATATTCATTCAAAGCCCATGCTAATTTTTTTGTTTGCACTAATTTAGGCAATTTTTCTGGATTATTTGAACTTGGATATCTTACTAAAAACCCATCTTCGTATTTTGCCAATTCAAAGATATTTGTAACTCCTGTTCTATTAGCAATAGTTCCATAACAATAATTGTAATAATCTTCGCAATAATACATAAAAATATATGGATTATTAGGCAAATTTAATTGCAATCTACCTTTTGATGAGTCATTTTTTTTGTAAAATTCTTCCGCTTCTTCACGCGTCATTACTACCTGCTTTATTGGTAAATTTTTTTCTACTATTTTTTTCATTTCTTCAGACAACTCGTGTATTTCTTCCTTTGTTATTATCTTTCCTTCCATTTCACAAAACATTGAATTTGTTAATTGATAATTTACTATCATTTTTTTGTCTGGAAAGACTTTTGCAAATGCTTTTCCCAAAATATAAATTATAGTGGTTCTATAAATTCTACTGCCTTCTTTTGAGGAAATATCTATTAATTTAATTTCTGCATCTTGGTCAATTTTATATCCTAAATTAACATACTGATTATTAAAAATTGCTCCTATAACGGGATGCTTACTTTTTTCTATTTCTTCTTTTAAGACTTCCTGTATGGTTAACCTTTCCTTTAGTTCTATTACTTTATCTTTATATTGTATTTTCATGAAAATTTTCATTCCTTTCTCATTTAGTTTTCTGCTATATTGTAACGTAAAAAGATGTATAAGTCAATTCTATATTAAACAGAAGATCTCTAATTCCTATCATATTTTTCTAAACCTAATTTTATTGCTATGTTTATAATTTTAGAAATGGATATTCCATATTTTTCTCTTAAATCTTCTAACTTTTTATAAACAGATTCTCTTACAATAATTGACCTTGCAACATTTATTTCATTCCTTTCTTTTTTATAAATAACTACTCTATCTTCTAGTTTCAAATCATCTACACAAGCGTCTATAAGTTTATTAACTGATGCATCTAATTCTCTTTCCGATATTTCTTTCAATCTATCATACAACTTTCCTTCGATTTCAGCAGATTTTTTGACCCATTTTTCTTTAGTATAAAATCTGTTATACCACTCCATACTACGCATCTCCTAAACTTTTTTTATATTTATTATACAACAACTACTTACTACTTTTAATTACCTTATATTTCCAGTTTTTTAACCCTAAAGGGTTGATTTTTTCTTTTTTATGGTTTATAATATCCTAAAAAATGGAAGAAAGGATTTTATATTATGAGCAAATTATACGAAAGATATTTAGTACTAAAAAAACAAAACCCCAACACTCTATATTTATTCAAAAATGGAATATTTTACATATTCCTAGAAGAAGATGCAAAAAAAATGTCTACACTTTTAAATCTAAAATTAACTAATTTAAATGAAAATGTATTAAAATGTGGATTCCCAGTTAACAACTTAGAAAAATATTCATCATTAATACGCTCAAATGGTTACGACGTACACATTGTAGATACAAGCACTAATCAAACTCATTCTAGCACAGACTATATTTTAAATTCTGAAATTAAAAACTTTATACAAAAACTATCTAATGTAGATTCAAATAATTTATCAATTAGCGAAGCCTATTGTTTTATCGAAAATATAAATAAGAAAGCTAAAGAATTTGTAAAGGAGATGAAACTTTGAGTACCACAAATGAAAATACAGCTTCTAACCAAAGCAACTTAAAAATATATCAAAAATATTTAGAATTAATTAATTATTCTAATAACCTTGTACGAAAGTACCCTAAAAGCGAAAATTTTGCTTTAGTAAACGAAATTAAACATTCCCTATATTCTGGTCTTAGGAATTTAATGTATGCCATAAAACTATATCAAAAACAAGATAAATTAAAACATTTAAATGAATTAGATATACAATTAAACTTATTAAAAGTTCATATTAGGTTATCTTATAAATATAAGTATATTTCATTACAAAATTATGAAACTTGGAGTGGATTAATTACTGATATTTGTAATATGTTAGGAGGATGGATTTCAAAATGTGTAAAAAGATAAAAAATTGGTTTTTGGAAAAATTAACTTTTGAAAAACTACTTGAAGCTCATTATAGAGCAAAACAGCATAAAACATATAAAGGCGAAGTTATTAAATATGAGTTAAATTTAGAAAATAATCTTACAAATTTATTACATCAATTAGCAAATGGTACCTATCGTCTTGGAAAATATTTTACATTTAAAATATATGAACCAAAAGAACGATATATACAAGCATTACCTTATAAAGACAGAATTGTACATCAATGGTATGTAGAAGAATTTATTAAACCTTTTATTATTCCTAAATTTATCAACACTACATTTGCATGCTTAACTGACCGCGGAACACATAAAGCTGTTGAAGAAGTACAAAGACAGATGCGCATTTTTCAAAGAAACAACGGTGATTTTTGGATTTTAAAATGTGATATTAAAAAGTTTTTTTATAGTATTAACCCTTGTATTTTATTTAATATTATGAAAAAATACATTCAAGATTCAAAACTTTTAGCTCTTACTCAAATCTTAATTTTTAATGGTCCAATTAATTTGACACAATGTGGTATTCCAATTGGAAATTATACAAGTCAATTTTTTGCCAACATTTATTTAAATGAATTAGACCAATACATTAAGCGAGAACTAAAAATAAAATTTTATACAAGATATATGGACGATTTTGTTTTAATTTTAAAAAATAAAGCTGAGTGCATTGATATTAAAAAGAAAATTGAAATTTTTTTGGATAAAAATTTAAATTTGTCCCTTAATGATAAATCTCGTTATTATCCTGCCAAAATGGGAGTTAATTTTTGCGGTTATCGAATTTTTACTACTCACAGATTACTAAGAACTAATAGCAAAAAAAAGATTAAACGAAATGTTAAGAAATGGAATCGTGCATATACTAATCATACTTTGGACTTTTCACATACTATGCAAAGCCTTAATTCTTGGATTGGTCATTCGAGTCACTGCAATTCTTTTCACCTACAACAAAAAGTTCTAAATAGTTGTGACTTTTTATTTTCTCCTAATGTTTATAAAAAGTCTAATGAAAATTTAATAAGTGATATGTCAAATTATGAATTTACTTAGTGCTTCCTGTATGCAAAAAGTTTTCCTTCTCTTTTTGCATATTTTCTAATTCTTCTTTACTTATTCCAGTAATTTCTTGTATATCATTAATATTCATTTTTCTTTCTAATAGTTTTTGGGCTGTTTCCATCATTGCTTCTATCTTCCCTTTTTTTCTTCCTTCTTCTCTCCCTTCTTCTCTCCCTTCTACTTTTCCTTCTTTTCTTCCTTTCTCTCTTCCCTCTGTTATTCCTTCTTCCTTTCCTTCCATTCTACTAATTGCTTTTGCTTCTTCTTTTTCCTTCTCCCAATCTAATAACATTTTTGTTAATGGACTCATTCCTACCATCTCCTTCTCTTTTATTTTCTCTAATATTTTTTTACTATTTTCTTTTCCTATTTGTGGTACTACTATATTTTTTATAATTTGTTCTAATTCTTTTTTGTCTTCTTCTCTTATGTTTTCTATTATTTTGATTATTGGTTCACTTAATTCTTATATTTTGCATATTCTTGGTAAGTTATATATTTCACTTTAAGATTTCATCACCATTCCTTTCTGCATATTTTCTAATTTTTCTTTACTTATTCCCGTAATTTCTTGTATATCATCAATATTCATTTTTCTTTCTAATAGTTTTTGGGCTGTTTCTAACATTGCTTCTATTTTTCCTTTTTTTCTTCCTTCTACTTTTCCTTCCTTTCTACTAATTGCTTTTGCTTCTTCTTTTTCCTTTTCCCAGTCTAATAACATTTTTGTTAATGGGCTCATTCCTACCATCTCCTTCTCTTTTATTTTTTCTAATATTTTTTTACTATTTTCTTTTCCTATTTGTGGTACTACTATATTTTTTATAATTTGTGCTAATTCTTTTTTGTCTTCTTCTCTTATGTTTTCTATTATTTGGATTATTTGTTCACTTAACTCTTCTTTGGTTCTACATTTTTCAATTATCATTCCTATTGCAAATAAGCTTCTTTTTTCTAATAATTCTTCAAAACTATAATTTTGTATTGCTATTAAATTATATCCTAGATTTATTTTATATTCCCCATACAGTTTTGAATTGTATTGCTTCTCTCCAAAATTTGTTTTAGCATTCCATTTTTGGAAACCTGTATATATTACTGTTGGTACGACTATTGGGTAAGTTTGCTCTATTCTTCCTTTTAGCATTATTTGCTCTATATATCCGCATTATTCTTTCTGGCATTTCTTTATCTACTGTACTTTGATGTTCTATCAAAAAATATATTGGTTTATCTTTTAGTTTATATACAATGTCTGAATGTCTTTCTTGATATTTATTTGTTATAAAATCTGTATGACATTGAATTAAATTTTCTGGTTCTATTTTTTCTTTCATTTTCAAAAAGTTATTTACTAAGTCTGCCATTTCTTCCTTTTGGCTTAATATCTTTCTAAACATCTTATCATGTTTTTTATCTATTTCCTTTACTTGTTTTTCATTATATCCACTTTCTCCTAAATCTTCTGGAGTTTCATACTTATATTGTGTACTTTCGTCCATTAAACACGAATTTACTTGCATGTATTTTTCGTATTCTTGATAAGTTATATATTTCACTTTAAGATTTCATCACCATTCCTTTCTGCATATTTTCTAATCTCTCCTTACTTATTCCAGTAATTTCTTGTATATCATTAATATTCATTTTTCTTTCTAATAGTTTTTGGGCTGTTTCCATCATTGCTTCTATCTTCCCTTTTTTTCTTCCTTCTTCTCTCCCTTCTTCTCTCCCTTCTACTTTTCCTTCTTTTCTTCCTTTCTCTCTTCCCTCTGTTATTCCTTCTTCCTTTCCTTCCATTCTACTAATTGCTTTTGCTTCTTCTTTTTCCTTCTCCCAATCTAATAACATTTTTGTTAATGGACTCATTCCTACCATCTCCTTCTCTTTTATTTTTTCTAATATTTTTTTACTATTTTCTTTTCCTATTTGTGGTATTACTATATTTTTTATAATTTGTTCTAATTCTTTTTTGTCTTTTTCTCTTATGTTTTCTATTATTTTGATTATTTGTTCACTTAACTCTTCTTTGGTTTTACATTTTTCTATTATCATTCCTATTGCAAATAAGCTTCTTTTTTCTAATAATTCTTCAAAACTATAATTTTGTATTGCTATTAAATTATATCCTAGATTTATTTTATATTCTCCATATAGTTTTGAATTGTATTGCTTTTCTCCAAAATTTGTTTTTGCATTCCATTTTTGGAAACCTGTATATATTACTGTTGGTACTACTATTGGATAAGTCTGCTCTATTCTTCCCTTTAGCATTATTTGTTCTATATATCCGCATTATCCTTTCTGGCATTTCTTTATCTACTGTACTTTGATGTTCTACTAAAAAATATATTGGTTTATCTTTTAGTTTATATACAATGTCTGAATGTTTTTCTTGATATTTATTTGTTATAAAATCTGTATGACATTGAATTAAGTTTTCTGGTTTTATTTTTTCTTTTATTTTTAAAAAGTTATTTATTAAGTCTGCCATTTCTTCCTTTTTTTCTAGTATTTTTCTAAACATTTTATCATGTTTTTTGTCTATTTCCTTTACTTGTTTTTCATTATATCCACTTTCTTCTAAATATTCTGGAATTTCATACTTATATTCTGTACTTTCGTCCATTAAACACGAATTTACTTGCATGTATCTTTCGTATTCTTGATAAGTTATATATTTCACTTTATCACTCTTTTCTTTATTATATTCATTTTTGTTTTATTTGTCAATGTTTATTTTACAGTAAATTTTATAATTTTCTTCTATTTCCTCATTTTTCTTATATTTATCACCTCTTTGTTTATTTTTTTATTATTTGAATATTTTTAGAAAAAATCAAGATTAAATTTTTTTGAATTTTAAATGAATAATTGATTCCAATTATAGTAACATAATACTACATATGCTTTGTATTGTCAATACTTTTTTATTAAAAAAGAGAGATAAACCGTCTCCAATTATCCCAATTGTTTATCTCTCCTTTGATATATGTTATTTCTATAAATTTTATAGCTTTGGATTTTCGTTTTTCGTTTGTATCTTAACAAACACTACTAAAACAAAACTACTGTTTATGTGTTTATGACATAAAAGCTTACGTTTATGCCAAAGGAATTAAACTTCTTTGATACAAATCTAGTTGTATTTTATCTTTTTCCTTTCCAATACTTTTTTCATTTGACAGTACTGAAACAGGACTTAGCCTAGCCTCTCGGCAATATCCGTAAATAATTGCCCCTCTGAGATAGATTCCTTTATGAATCTTTGTGTATCGAAGTGACTACTCGCCCGGAAGAGCGACACGGAACGAATTGTTGGAATTGCTTGTACCATTCGTATTATTGAAATAGAACAGACCTGCATTAGAACCATTATTGTAATTGCCTCCACGTTTGAAGAACGGATTACTCGTGTTAGGGAAGTTAGAGTAGTACAGTTTAATCCCTAATTTTTCAGGTCTCACTCCCTTCTTTCAAAAATTCTTTTCCATACCTTATAAGGTATTACCCGTATTTGAGTTCCTTATTCCCTTTCAAATAAGTGCCGATTAAAGGGAACAAGGAACAAGGTCACATCAAAGTGACTACTCGCCCGGAAGAGCGACACGGAACGAATAGTGGGAACTGCTTGCACCAACCGTATTATCGAAACAGAACAGACCTGCATAAGAACCATCATTGTAATCGCCTCCACGCCCGAAGAACGGATAACTCGTGTAAGGGAAGGTAGAGTAGTCGTCGAACCAGCTGTTATAACCGCTTCCGCTCGTTGATGTTTCTAGTATTGCATCGCCATATCCATATTTTTTATCTTTATATGCTGTATAATTGTTTGTATTACTATCACTAGTAGAATTATAAGGATATACGGTTACATATTTACTACTTTTTTCTGTATATGCATCCGCATTTGCTGTCGTATTTTCATTTACCATACTTGAACCATTACTTAAACTACTATTACCATTCGATATATATCCTGCTGTTCTTTCCCATGCTCCTCCTGACATATCGTATATTCCATAGATATTTCCTGTTGTACTTGCTTTCATTCCTTCTGTTGTATTGTACGCATGGGTTGTATTTGATGCAGATGAAGCACTTGTACTTCCTCCTCCATTTCCAGTTATATAACTACTACTATTATTTATATCTACTTCATGTCCATTTCTTCCATATTGACTTTGTGTTAAATATGCTACTGCTCCCCATTCACTATTTTTCATTAAATGACTTTCTTGTTGTTTTGCGAAATTCTGCGATTCAGTAAACATTTTATCTACTGTCAAACTTCTTGCACTTGCTACATTTGGTACACTTTTATATGAATTACTACTTACACTCATCTCATATTTTGCTACCCATATTCCTGATAGGTCTTTGTCCCATTCTCCATTTTTAAAGTTATTGTCTGTTCCATCTTTAAATGCTGGATGTACTATATAACTTTTTCCATCACTTTCTACACTATCTACTTCTCCAAAACTATATTTTTCTTGCTCTCCTGCTTCTCCTACTGCTCTTATTCCTTTCGCATCACAATATCCTGTCACTTGGTCACTATCTTGACTTGCATAATACGTTATTCTATATGCATATCTTGGTATCCATACAAAATAACTATCTTTATATTTTGCATTTGCCCATCTACTTGTTAAGTTATCACTCTTTCCACTTCCTGCCTTATATTCATACCAACTACTATCATCTTTTGTTATATCTTTTTCTGTTGGTTTATCTCCTTCGCCTTCCCATTTTACTGGCGTCATTTCCTCACTTAATACTGGTGCTAATGGTTTATTTATTACATTATTTTCCTTATCTATCCACACTACCTCTATTTTTCCATACTTCATTGAAAATGTTACTGGTATCTGATTTACTTCTTCTACTTTGCTTGCACTTTTTTGAGAACCATCTGTTGTTGCTGTTACTACTATTTTATATGTTCCATTTAAGGTAGTTTCTGCTGTTCCTATCTTTCCATTTAATGTTACCATTAAATCTGTCCCTTGTTCTAAGTTTGTTATTGTTATTTTATCTACTTTATCTACCTCATTCGTTACTGTTACTTTTAATGTTACCTTTTTCTTTGTACTATCTAAAGTTTGTTCTACTGTAAACTCTGGTCTTACTCCTGCTTTTTCTATTTCTCCTATTATTTCTCCTGTTTTTTTATCTACTGTAGCCTCATATCCATCTACTTCTACCACAATTGTATCTTCATCCTCTGATACTATTTCTCCTCCATACTTTATTATTTCTTCTTTAAATTTTTCTGAATTAAAATTCCCATGCTCATCAAAACTTGACATTGCTGCCATTTCTATTTTCTCTCTACTTCCTTCTTGCTCCGTTTTTTCCTTAGCTATTGTCGCCTTTGTTAAAATTCCATTTTCCCCTGTCAATGATGCCATACTTACACCTGCTAAAATTAATAGCACAATTATAGTAATAACAAGCGCTATCAACGTAATTCCTTTTGCCTTTCTACCATACAGCTTTTCTTTTTGTTTTACAAATTTTACATTTGTTTTTTCGTCTTTTTTCATCCTTTGATTTCCTCCTTTTATTGTTTTATATTTGGAGTATAACATATCATTTTTATTTTTTCAAGTTTATTTCCACATTTTGTCGTATTTTTTTGTATGTTTTTTTTCTTTTAGCTTTGTTATGCTATTTTTAAAGAATATTTTTTTTATTTTTGTCAAAAATACCATATATAAATATTCTAGGAGGGGAAAATGGAAAAACAATACAATCCAAAAAATAAAATGAATGAAAAAATAGTCATTGGTACAACCATGAAAAATATACGAAAATCTTTAGGTTTAACACAAGAACAAGTAGCAGAGAAACTTTATTTAGCTCCAAGATATATCTCTGACATCGAAAGAGACAAAACAAAAGGAAGCATTGATACTCTTGTAAAGCTTTGCAACATATATCACGTCACCCCCAGCTTCGTTTTAAAAGACTACCTAAACACTACTCAATTAGAGTATGATGATAAACTGATTGGTTTTACGCAATTAACTCCAGGAGAAAAAGAAATCGTTCTCAAATTAATAGAATTTATGAACCAGCAAAAAAATAAATAATTTTTACTAAAAGTTACCTTCTCTCTATGAACGGTAACTTTCTATTATTATTTTTACAGCTGTTTTAAATCCTAATTTAAATTGTTCCTCTGCTTCTATAGCATCTTTTACATTTCTCGTTTCTAAATATTTCTTGAATCCATCTACTGCAAGCAACTCTCTTTCTTGCTTTTTTAGCCCCTGTATCAATTCAATATATTCTTGTGTTGTTGGAACTTTCTCTGCAAAATTACATTCATTACGATAAATTTTGCAAATAATATCCTCATCTTCATACTCAGTTAAACAATTATAATTTTCCATATTTCCACCTCTCAACCTAATTGTAACATATAAAAACCCTTCGAGGTTGTTTTTTTTACAAAATGTGCCTTTTATTATACGAAAAATACTTTTTTCGACTTTCGTATATTTTTTTATATACGAAAATTCCATTTTTTTACATAAAAAAAGTGAAGTCTTTGTATAACCTCACTTTTCATATCAAAATTCTATTTTCTTTTCTATCCATTCTGGAACTTCTTCTATCTTTAATCTAATTTGCTCCATAGTGTCTCTATCCCTGATAGTTACAGCATTATCCTCTAATGTATCAAAATCAACAGTTACACAATAAGGCGTACCAATTTCATCTTCCCTTCTATAACGCTTTCCAATACTTCCTGTTTCATCATAATCGCACATAAACTTTTTAGAAAGTTGTTCATATACCTCTTGTGCCTTATCTGATAATTTTTTAGAAAGTGGTAAAACTGCTAATTTATATGGTGCTAAAGCTGGATGCAGATGCAATACAACTCTACTATCACCTTCATCTAATTGTTCTTCCTCATACGCATCACATAAAAATGCCAATGCTACTCTATCTACCCCAACAGATGGTTCTATACAATATGGTACATATTTTTCCTGTGTTTCAGGGTCTGTATATATAAAATCTTCTTTAGAAACCTTCATGTGACTTGTTAAATCATAATCAGTTCTATCGGCAATTCCCCATAGTTCTCCCCAACCAAACGGAAAAGTATATTCTATATCTGTAGTAGCATTACTATAATGACTCAATTCTTCTGGTTTGTGGTCTCTTAAACGAATATTGCTTTCAGTCATATTCAAATCTAAAAGCCATTGCTTGCAAAAGTTTTTCCAATATTGTTGCCATTCTATATCTGTTCCCGGCTTACAGAAAAATTCTAATTCCATTTGTTCAAATTCTCTTGTTCTAAATGTAAAATTTCCAGGTGTTATTTCATTTCTAAATGCTTTTCCAATTTGAGCAATTCCCATTGGTAATTTTTTTCTAGTAGTTCTCATAACATTTTTGAAATTAACAAAAATTCCTTGTGCTGTTTCTGGTCTTAGATAAATCTCTGCTTTTGCTTCTTCTGTTACACCTTGAAAGGTTTTAAACATTAAATTGAATTTTCTAATATTTGTAAAATTATGCTTTCCACAATTTGGACAATTAATATTGTTTTTATCCATAAAATCTATCATTTGGTCATCAGTCATTCCATCTGCTATCATATCTTTTCCATTTTCATGTGCCCATTCTTCAATTAGTTTATCTGCTCTATGCCTTGTTTTACATTCTTTACAATCAATTAATGGATCTGAAAAACCTCCAACATGTCCTGATGCTACCCACGTTGTTGGATTCATCAAAATTGCAGCATCTAAACCTACATTGTACTTATTTTCTTGAATAAATTTTTTCCTCCATGCTTTTTTTACATTGTTTTTTAATTCTACTCCTAATGGTCCATAATCCCACGTATTTGCTAATCCTCCATATATTTCGGAACCTGGGTATATATATCCTCTATTTTTGCATAATGCAACTATTGTTTCCATTGATTTTACCATAAAATTTCATTCCTTTCCTGCTTGTATTATATTATCGCAAATAATAAAAGTCAATAATTTTCAAGAAAATTTTCTATAAAAGTCTTGTCAAATTTATCATTTTATGCTATTATAATTTAGGTATTTTTTTTAGGGGTATAGTGTTAATGGTAGCACATCGGTCTCCAAAACCGCCTGTGAGGGTTCGAGTCCTTCTACCCCTGCCAATATTTAATAAAAAGAGAAAAAATCCAAAAACTCAATTCTCCAACTTGGTGTTATGTTTTAGAAAAGTACAACACCAAGTACAAAAAAGGAATAAGCCGAAGCCTATTCCTCTGTGGTTGAATGGAGGTCATTCTTTGCGGGGCTGAGGTTTTTTCTCATTTTTTATGTAAAAATGGGAAAACTTCTTTTGTTTTAATATTGCAAAATATCATAAAATACTGTATAATAAAAATAGATATGAACATATTATAATATAGGAGTTGATAACATGGCAACAAAAAGTTTTTTAAAAGAAATAATTATAAAAGATAAAAAAAGAACTTATGCTTTTTTATCTGCTTTAGAAAATGCTGAAAATAAAGGAAGGAAAAAAGTAAATATAAATGTTCCCGTAAACACAATAACAGACAAAGAGAAAATAAAAAAAATGTTTGGAGAATAATAAAATGGCATATAATGTAATAAGTATTGAAGACATAAGCGAAGCACTAGGTGAAGAAAAGTTAAAAGCATTATTAAATGGTTTTAAATGTGAATTAAATAAAGATGTAGAGCATTTTTTAAAACACGATGCAATACAATTCTATAAAATGGGAATGTCAAAAACATTCCTTGTTTTTTCCACATATCAAAAGCAAAATGTTATTGTAGGATATTTTGCTTTAACTGATAAAATTACAAGGATTAAAAGTAATGCCGTAAGTAATTCAATAAAAAAAAGATTATTACGATTTGCAAAAAAAGATGATATTGACAATTATTATACTGTATCACTTCCACTAATAGGACAACTTGGAAAAAACTACAATAATGATTATAATAAACTAATAACTGGAGATGTATTGCTAAAATTAGCTTGTGACAAAATACGAGAAGTACAACATATTATTGGTGGCAAATTTGTATTTTTAGAATGTGAAGACAAACCAAAACTAAAAGAATTTTATGAAAGCAATGGATTTGTTCATTTTGGCAATAGAAACTTAGACAAAGATGAACGCGAAAGAAATTCAGGTCAATATTTATTACAAATGTTATGCGATTTGAGTAAATAACACATACTCCATATTGGGGTATTTTTTTCACTTTTTTATTAAAATATATCAACTTTGTGTACACTATAAATAACACACAAATAAAAGAAACTTTAATAAAACTATTGAATTTTTAATAAGATAATTATATAATTAGATACTGTAAAAAGGAGTGTTTATTAATGCCAAATATTGATTCAATAAAAAAATATAAAAACATCCACATGATTGGAATTGGTGGAGTTAGTATGAGTGGTATTGCTGCCATTCTAAAAAATTGGGGCTTCCATGTTACAGGTTCTGATTGGTGCGAGTCTGAAACCACTAAAAAATTAAATGATTTTGGTATTAAAGTTTCTATTGGTCATCCAATAGAATATGTTGCTAATTGTGATGTCGTTGTATATTCTGCTGCCGTTCCTCAAGATGATCCTGAAATGCTAGAAGCTAAAAGATTACATATTCCAACTATTGAAAGAGCGGATTTTTTAGGTGAATTAACTCGTTGCTATCAAGATACTATTTGTATATCTGGTACACATGGAAAAACTACTACTACTTCTATGATTGCACTTTGTTTTATGGAAGCTATGGAAAATCCAACCATACAAGTTGGAGCTTTTTTAAAGCCTTTAAATGGTAATTATATGGTTGGTAATAGTGAACATTTTATTATTGAGGCATGTGAATATGTGGAAAGTTTTTTAAAATTTAGTCCTAAGGCTGAAATTATATTAAATATTGATAATGACCACTTAGATTATTTTAAAACTTTTGATAATATAAAAAATGCCTTTATTAAATATGTCAAATTATTACCAGATGATGGTACTTTAATTGTTAATGCAGATGATTTGAATTGTTTAGATTTAATTTCTTATGCAAATGCTTGCTCTATTACCTATGGAATTAAAAATGAAAATGCTGATTATTGTGCTAAAAATATCGTTTTTGATAATGACGGATTTTCAAAATTTGATGTTTTTTATCAAGGCAATTTATGGGATTCTATAAGCCTACACATTCCTGGTGTGCATAATATATCAAATGCTTTAGCTTGTATTGCATTATGCAGTAAATATGGTATTGCAAAAGATGTTATTAAATCTGCTTTGTCTAAATTTACTGGTGCGCATAGAAGATTTGAATATAAAGGAAAAATGGCTAATTGTGCTAGTGTATATGACGATTATGGACATCACCCTACTGAAATTACAGCTACTGCAAAATCTCTTGCTAATAAAAAATATAATCAATCTTGGGTTATTTTCCAACCTCATACTTATAGCAGAACAAAGACTTTGTTAGAAGATTTTGCTAAAGCATTATTAAATTTTGACAATATTGTTGTTGTCGATATTTATGCTGCTAGAGAAAAAAATACCTATGATATTAGCTCAAAAGATTTGGTTGAAAAAATCAATGATTTAGGAAAAAATGCTATGTATATACCAGATTTTAAAGAATGTGCCAATTACATTACCAATAATGTTAAAGAAAATGATATTGTTATGACCCTTGGAGCTGGTACAGTTGTTGATATTTGTTCTATGTTAGTAAAACCTTAAAGAGGATTTTCCTGTTATCAGGAACTCCTCTTTATATTTTTTATATTTTATTAATTTGTCTCTTTTGCTTGTTTTAACATGATATCACCAAATACAGCATATCCTTCCTGAGGTTCTGTTAGTAATACATGTGTTACTGCACCTATGAATTTATTATTTTGAATTATTGGTGAGCCAGACATACCTTGTATAATTCCTCCTGTTTTTTCTAATAGTTTTGGATCTGTTACTTTTATTTTCATGCTTTTATTATTGTAATTATTTTCTCTATCAATTTTTTCTATTTCAATCTCATATTCTTCTACATTTTGATTATCTAAACTACACAATAAGGTTGCTTTTCCTAATTGTATTTCGTCCCTTAAGGCTACTTCCATTTCCTTTGATGTATCTATATTTAATGTTGAAAGATTGTCTACAGTTCCATATATTCCAAATTTGCTATTTTTATATATTTTTCCAATGTTTTTCTGATTTTCAACTGTACCTTGTATTTTTCCGAGGTGCTCCACTTTCTCCTTTAATAATGCTCAATACTCTAGTTGTTACAAATTCACCAGAAGCTATATTTATTAATTCTTCTGTGTCAATATCTGTAATTCCATGCCCTAATGCTGCAAATGTTTTACTATTTGGTTCATAAAATGTTACTGTTCCAACTCCTGCAGCACTATCTCTTACCCATAATCCTAATTTGTATTCATTATTTGCTGTTTGTACTGGTTCTATACTGCATTCTTTAGTTTCTTCTTCTTGTGTATATTCTATTTTTACAGGATTTCCTTGTGCTTGATTTACTACTTTTATTAACTCATTTGTAGATGTAATTGCAATGTCATTAATTCTAGTAATTGTGTCTCCTTCTTTTATTCCTGTGTTTTCATATGGTTTATATTTTTTTTGGTCTTTTCCTTCTATTTCTGACATTCCTACTACCAAAACTCCACTAGTATATAATTTTACTCCTGCAACGCTTCCTACTGGAATCACTTTTGTTTTGGGAAGGATATCAACATCAATTTCTTTTAAAAAGATGTTATCAAATAGACTGACTTCTAGTTTAGTTTCTCCTGATTTTTTACTGATTGTTTTATTGTTTGATACAGTTTCTATTGTTTTTTCGTCGCATTTTAAATTCATTCCTAATAATGTTTTCATTGTTATGTTTTCCCCTTCCAAAAGTACCATGTTATCTGGAATGTTTTCGATTGCAAGGGTGTAGGTATATATGATAATTAAAAAAAATACTAATAATAGTTTTTTTATTGTTTTTTTCATAAGCACTCCTTAAAAATTTACTATTATTAGTATTATTTACCTAATTTATTTTTTTATTCATTCAAGCCATTTTTAATATGTAGCAACACCAAATTTCTGTTTTAACATATCTGGATCTCTATTTGACTTATACATACTATATCTCTCTCTTCCTAATGCTGTAAAATATGCAGTTGCCAAAGTTCCTTTTTTGCCGGCTACATATTTATATATATTATCCGGTGTTTCTAATTTAGCTCTTGTTATAACACATGAATAACATCCTAAACTTTCCTGTGGCATAAAATATCCTGGTTTTCCATCTTCAGTTACAATAGTTTTTCTTTCAAAATCCAAATTAAAGAACCCTTGATAATTTTTATTTGAATTATCCGGTAATTCACTATCAGTAACTTGATGATATCTACCTGCATTTTTATCTACTATATAAATAGAATTTTCTGCTACTACTTCTTGGTTTTTATTATTTGATACTATTGCATACCCATTATATATTTTTCCTCCAATGCTTAATCCTTGCAAGAAACTAATAATACAAACATTATTTTGAACTCTTTCCCAATCGTCTTCACTTAAATTTGGCATTTGAAAGCTTGTAGTACCACCTTTATTATAATTTGCTATTGCTATAGATAAATTTCTCTCAATTACATATCTAATAACTTCTAGTCTATGTTGATTAAAATTTGAGTCTGGATCTTCAATGCTTCCGTTCTGAATCCATCTCACTTCCAAAATCAAATATTTTATAATTTCCAAAATTGCTAATTGGCTGCCCATTCTCATCTACTGCATTTGATGTAGAAAGATTTTTAAGATTATCAGTTTCTCTTGTTATCCAATTTTTTAACTCAGCTGCTTCTCTATAATATTCTACTGCTGCATTCGTACTAGGTGAGAAATTTTCTTGGTCTAGTCTTTCCCCATTTAGAATTGAAAACCACTTACTACCATCATAATAATATTTCACTCCATTTATTTTTATATATTTATATAATTTATAAGCTCCACTACCACCATTAGCTTCAGGATCATATACTTTTTCTTCTAATTCATCAACATTATCTATACGGTATCCTCTATATGTCCAAGTTTGCCCAGAACCAGCTATATTATCTAATAAATACCCAGATTTATTTACCCAATTGAGATTACCATGTTCATAAACCTTTCCTTGTATAGTTATATAATTATCTAATGAATATGTGATAACAAAATCTTCATATCCATTTACATATCTACAACTATAATAAATATATGGTTTTACACCTTCAATTTCATCTCCTTGTTTATATGTTGCATCGCTACTAGAGTTTAAATAATCTGCATCACTACCATTTCCATGTTCATCTCCATTTGTATTATCTAACTTATTTTTATATGGCGAATAAATATAATATCCATCATACATTGTATAAACTACTGCAGGCACATATTCTTGCAAAATTTCTTTATTATATCCTGCCATATTAAATCCATTAGCAATAGAATTAAAGAATACATTAGCTGATGCTTCTATATCACGTAATTTAGAATTGGCTAAATCAGATGTATCACTATTAATTGTGTTTAACTGAAATGCTTTTAAAGCATCATAAGTAGCACTAATTAGTTTAGTATCATAAGATGATTGCAAACTTAATGTTTTTATATTGCTTCCGCGTATATTCTTTTAAAATAATAGTAATTGGTAATATGATAATAACAAATATTACTGCCAAGTGTTGTAACTTCATAACTTTTCTTCTCTTTTCTTCGTATTATTAAATAAGCTTGTAATATTGATTACAAGCTTCCCCTTTTAATTTCCAGAACCGGTTGTTGTTACAATCCCTGAGTGGGATGCAGCTATAACATAGCTATCATTTCCTGTTACTTTGTATAGAAAATTATTAAATTGTTGACTTAATGTTACATCATTATTTTTGACTTGCACTGAAAAGTCACTTCCTTCAGCCAATGACATTACCCCATGGTTATTTGGATTATTTAAAGTATCTATTATTTGTGATGTGTACATAACCCAAGAAGCATTCTCTCCATATTTTGTTGCATCTGCTTGCGTAACTTTTTTACCAGGTGTTTCGTCATTTACTGTACTTGTCATTTCTACTGTATATGAATGACCTGTTGCTGAAATATTTTCTACAAATTTTTCATACTTGTCTAATGTAAGTTTGCCTGTTGTTCTAACATCATCAACAAATTCTCTTGTTTCTGTTTCTACAGCTAATTGTGCAATATCGTCTGAACGATCTGCCATTGTCATTACTGGAAATATGAACATAAGTACTGCTACTAATCCAATTACAACGATTGTTATTAATGAATCTCCCATATTTTTCCCTCCTAATAATTATTTAATCTTTTTCTTCATAAGTTACTACCTTTTTTTTCAGCCTATTAGCTTCAGGAACTACATTGTCTAAATTACGTCCATCTGATAAAGTGTCTAACTCATCTTGATAATAGACTCCCAGACTTTCTATGAAGTCCTCTCCTTTTATTCTATCATAAAGTGGCTCAAAATTCAAGTCTATTCCTGCATCTTTGAACACTTTATATCCTTGTTCATTTGGATTTTTAACACCATATAATAAATACATAATAAATCTTTCTTTTTGTTCGTCACTTCCCATTACATCTTTCTCTAAATCTATACAATGTATTTCTGTATTATTTTTTTTATATATAAAATTATCACCAGAATGAAAAATAAAAACAATCTTATAATTTTCCTTATATGCCCTATATATTGTTGGCACAATCGATTCAGCACGTACTATTCTCAATCCACTAGAGCTTTCTTCATTCACATAAGTCATGTCTAACTCTCTGTCATGCATATCTAGTATTTGCCCCGAGGTTGCTCTTGCTTGTCCAAAGGCATTGATACTTATGGACAATGCCACAACAAATACTAATACTGCAAATGCCAATTGTAAAGCATCAGTAACATTCTCCATAACCTCGCCCCTTTCTTATTGACTGTCAGAAATAATTATACTTGCAATTAGACCACCCGACGTAAAGCCCGCCTTTTTTCCATCGGAAGTATCGTTAGTATTCACACCCACACTATAAGTTTTTCCCGTACTAGCAGATTTTGAATAAGTTCCATTATTACTACCACTAATAGTTAATCCGGTTGCCGTAGATGTAATTGTAACTTTTTTTGACTCATCATCTGTTGACATATTATTACTATTAACAGCACTAATAAGTGCATTAACATTAGCTCCTCTAACATGTTGTCCAAAATATTGTTCAAACTTTTGATTAAATGTGTTAACTTCTACCTCTGTCATTGAATTATTAGTTACCACCCCTGATGCTTGATTATATATCATTATTCCTAATGATATAATTAATATTGATAGTAATATAGCCCCTGCTATAATTAATGCTTTTGATGCATTCTCCATAACTTTTTCCTCCTATCTTCTATTATGGCACGTAATAAATATTAGCTACTATTCAATTGTAATTTTGGAAATTAGTCCACCACTAGTCATTGCATCGTTTCCATCACTCACATGTACATTATAAGTTTTACCTGTACTAGCCGCTTTGGGATAATTAGTCGCACCCGCTCCATTTGGCCACGTCACACCAGTTGGCAAAGTAGCACTAAATGTAATTGTAACTTTTTTTGATTCATCATCTGTTGACATATTATTATTATTAACTGCACTAATCAATGCATTAACATTAGCTCCTCTAACATGTTCTCCAAAATATTGCTCAAACTTTTGATTAAATGTGCTAACTTCCACTTCTGTCATTGAATTATTGTTTACCACCCCTGATGCTTGATTATATATCATTATTCCTAATGATATAAGTAATATTGATAGCAATATAGCTCCTGCTATAATTAATGCTTTTGATGCATTCTCCATACTTTTTTCCTCCTTATATTTTTCTTTATATTAACTACTAACTTTCGCTAGTAAAATTTTTAACATTTTTATTGTGTTATTTGTTCAAATAACATATATTTTACCTTCTTAGTTGCCTGATGATATTCAATTTTAGTACACTGAAATTCTATTTCTCCATAAAATTGCATGAACTTTTCCATTCCACCATTGTATATTGTTTCCATCTGATATGTTTCATCTGTATCTATCATTTTTATATCTATTTGAATGGAGTTGCTGTCATTATTTAAGTATTTTCCTTTTTCATCTTTCAGAACTTCATTTTTTTCATTATTATCTACTGCTTTATTAATAAGGCTTGTTAAATCAGATCCTTTAATCTGCTTTCCATCATAACGTACAAATTCTTTATTTTCCATTTGAGCTTCATTATAATTTGCCTTATAATTCAAATATATATAGTAAATTCCTCCAATGATTATAATCACTATTAGAAAAAAAATTGCTATTTTTTTCATTTTTCCATCCTTTATATTATTTTTTTTCAAACCATACTCGATAAACTCTTCCAGTTGCTGGACTTATTTCAGTTCTACATGTAT
Source organism: uncultured Clostridia bacterium (assembly GCA_947626865.1). Classification (GTDB taxonomy): domain Bacteria; phylum Bacillota; class Clostridia; order TANB77; family CAG-508; genus CAG-269. The sequence continues at coordinate 30,720 of CANQTZ010000003.1, read as the reverse complement.
AATAAGGTATTGTTGCACCTGGTGTTTCAAGAATACTAACATCTTTAGCAATATATTGATTATACTCTTCTCTTTTGTCTTCTAACTCTGTATTAAGCCCTCCTTCTATCCACCCAGATGCAGAATCACGCGTATTGATATATACACCAACATAATAATCTGAATCATCTACTACATCATTTTTTTTATTTAATTCATAATAAATATTATTTTCTGTTGCCAAGTTTGCTATTGTAATAACATCATATATTGTAATTCTTCCATTATTTTCATAAGAAGTAAATTGAGTATTAAATTGTCTTAACTGTTCTTCTTGCTTTTGCTTATATGTATCAGAGGCAGTACTTGCAAATGATGCAAATAGATATACCATTAATGATAAAATTAATATTCCAATTAGCATACTTGCTGCCATAATTAATGCTTTTGAAGCATTTTCCATATCCTTTTACTCCTCTTTTTATTATTCGAATTTTCCATTAAATTCAAATTCCATTTTTGTAATTCTTCCAGTTCCATCATTATACTTTACACTACCTTCTATACAATCAAACCTAGCTCTTTTAAATTGTACATATTCATAATATGTGCGTATAGCCTCTTCAATCGTACAGTTACCAAAACTCTTTGATTTTAAATCACCAAAATTATTTATTTTCGTCTTATTTATACTACACTTGTTATATACATCCATAGCCGCATCTTTTTCTGCTTGCGTAGTACGTGGATTAACTTCTATGAGAATATTTGATATTTCTTTTACCATTTTAGCTAAAGAATCAGCTGTATAATTTCCTTCCAAATCATCTATCTTACTTTTCATGTCTTTTCCAAATGTATCTTCTCTTCCACTTACTTTCCAAGTATTTTGTGTTAATAAATAAGCGCGATCATTATAAATAAAACTTGTTATATCACTTTGATTAATTGTAAAACTTATTGTAATTGGCTCATATAACAAATCTTGTCCTTCATCCCCTTTAGAACCATCTGATGCACTAGAAGTTCTTCTATTATAATCTGCTGCTCGATTTAATAGGGAAAGTAATTCACTACCTCTTACATTTTTTCTATTATATGTTTCATACTGATTATTAAATTCTATAACTTGTGCTTCTCTATTACTTACTGTTTTAGTGCTTTGATAATTAGTTAAATTATTAAACATAAGTATTAATGCTCCAATTATTACTAAAGCAATTAAAACACTTGCTGCCATAAGCAATGCCTTAGATGCATTTTCCATATTACTCCCCCCTATTTCGTTGCTGTCATTGATGTGAATGATGAAGACATACTTGTTAATCCAATAAATACTAATGGTACTATCAAGTAGCCAACAAATAAGCAAACCATTGGTGCAAATCCTATTGCCTTTCCTATCATTCCTTTTCTTTTTATTAATCTTTCATTTGATTCTTTTCTCTTTTCTTGGTAATAATCTCTTTCTGAATCTAATTCATCAAAAGCATCTTGTATTGGAATTTTCTCAACTGCTGCTTGTAGGCTTTCAATAATTCTAATAAATTGTGTATAACTTACTTCTTCTTTCATTGCCTCTAAAGCTTCCCACGCACCAGCTTCATAGTTGTTAACACATTTTGTAATAGGCGGTTTAAATATGTCTGAATATCTTTCTAACCATTCCAAAATAATTTCAACATTTACTCTTTCAATCCTCATAAGCATTAAAATAATTGTTTGGAATTGCATTACTTCATCTTCCATTTCTAATTGTCTCATCTTAACTTGGAATGTTAATAACATTATTGGTGCCATATATCCAACTATTGCAAATACAAAAGCTAATAACATTTCAAACCATTGCATATATTCACTATTTACAATTTGTAATTTGCCCTGTATTCTTTCTACTGCTAAATCAATTTCCTCTTCATCTGCATCTTGATAATATTTTAACCTTTGAACAGCTAACTTGATTTCTTTATCAGTTGTTTTTATTTTTCCTCTAAACTTATCTAGAATTTTATTATCTTCTTCCGTCAGTTCCATTGCCTTTTTCTCGTCTTTTTCCGATAAGCCTCCTATTAAGTCATAATCTGTGGTCGGCTCTGTGTAGACATAATTTATAGCAACAACATGCAGTTGTGAAAATATAATAACAGAAGCAAAAAAGGTTACTATAAATAAGGCAATTCTGTTAATATATAACCATTCCATTTTTAAAGGAGAAGCCGAATCTTTTAATTGTTGCTGTACTTTTTTATATTCTTTAGTACCTCTTTTTGGTATAAATAAGTCTACTATTTTTTTGATTATTTTCTTTTTATAAATTTTTGCTTGCCATGGGTTTTCAGTATTTTTTGTATCTATACCAGTTGAGCCATTATCTTTTAGCTTTCTGACTAATACATAAGATACAAAAGTAATAATTAAAATTAATATTTGTACAATCATTCCTGGCTTTCCCTGATACCAACTTGCTACAAATGAGAAGTTGTTAATAGCCCAAGATTTTAATGGCTCTAGTAATAGTACTGGTACAATAGCAATTATAGATAAACTTTGGAATACATAATTTAATTTATCTCTTTTTAATATTTCCAATTGCATTTCTTGTGTTATATTATTAACATTTTTTAGATATAAAGATGCTCCATCTACTTTTCTATCTCCAAATTCTTTTGTTAAATATGAAACACCTGCAAATTCCTTTAAAAAGCTGTTTGGTGCTATATCGTAATATTTTTCTAACTCCATTTCAGGATCATCTGAAATTAATATTTCATATATTTTCTCGCCTTGTCTTGATATTTCTTTTTCATCATCTTGCGAAACTTGATAAATAGCTTCTTCAACCATGTTATATTCATGGTATGCATGCCTAATTTCAGAGAAAAAGTCTATTTGCTCTTTCAATATCTTATTATCTATCTTATCAACTGAACCATCTATTAATGTATCTATCATAAATACTTCAAATATCAATAAAATAAACATTAATAAATAATTTTTTGATGTAATCATAATTGTTAATACAAAGATTGGAACTAAAATAACAAGTGCTCGTGTTAATATTTTTGCTGTGTCCTTTCTTGTATTGTATTCATCATCTATATTTATAATTTCTAGTCTTCTTCTTATTTTTAATACATATCTTTTAATAAATGGTATTTTTATATAAGTTAGATATAATTTTTGCAATAATACTTCTGCTGAAAATTTATTTTCTCTAGTACCTTTTTGTAATTGTTGTATTCTTTTATATTCTGACTTTTGCATTTTTTTAGATAGTACAAAATAAGCAATGATAATTAGTACAAATGCTCCAGCAGAACCTCCCATTATATAAAATATCATATTGTTATCCACTTGTTATTTCACCTTCTTTCTTGTGAAATTACTTATATTTCTTCTTTCGATTTTCTTCCACGTTTTTTTGGTAATTCTTTTACCGGTGTTGCGCTTACTGTAATAGGTTGTTTGGCTTGTTTTTTCCAGTGTCTTTCTACAAATTGGTCAAATTTTTCTAAGTCTGTATCATTCATGTTTGCTCTCATTCCTTTTAAGTTTTCTTCTGTAATTGGATTTGTAATAACATATTCGCCATCTACATATTCTAAGATGTTACGATAAGTATATAATTGTCTGTCTGTTATTTTTGTAAAATAATGTGTTGCATTGTCAAAAAATTTGTCAAATTTTCCTTCTAATGTTTTTTCATTTCTGTAATCAAATGTGTATTCATTTTTTTCTTCGATTGGTATACATTCTGTTATTCTTTCTACATATCTTTTTCCTCTAAAGTCTTTTGTTAAATGTATGTCAAAGTTTAATACTTGTACAACTTGTTCTTCTGCTGTTTTTTCGTTTTTGAATACTCCTGCTCTTAACATTGAGTTTCTTAATGCTGTTACTAAGTTTGGAAATGTTTTTGCGTGGTGAGTAAATAATGTGAATTTTGATGCAACTTGGGCCGCTTGTATCATCCAAGATGCTACGGGGTCTGTTGCAACCTCTCCGGATTATATTAACAGAACCGTCAGTTTTTTTCTGAACGTCAAGACCTTGTTGTCCTGATATGGTATCTGTTTCTCTAAATGTAAGTATGTTTCTGGTTGGGTATATTTTTCTTAAGTGAAGCTCGAATGCAGTTTCCTGAACACGGATGTTCATGGTTTCATAAATGTTTTCTATCATACCCATAAGCATTGTTGTTTTACCACAACCTTGCTCACCTGTTATTGATATAATTCTGGCTCCTTTTACTAAATATTTTAATAATTCAATTGATTGGTCACATCCTGGTTCTCCTTTGAACCATTGCTCTAATGTAGAACGTTTTACGTCGAATTTTCTTACGAAGAATGCCCATGTTTCAGAGAAACTTGGTCTTACAACAACGACTCTGGAGCCGTCTTTCATTTCATTGATTTTATATCCATTTGTGTCTGATAATTGTCCTGGGTTATTGTATTTGTATATATTTTGACATACTCTTTTTAGTTCAGCTTCTGTTCCGAAAGATAGGAATGCTAAACGAATTGATTTACCTTGGAAAAATATCCATATACTGTCACATGCTCTTGGTACTTTGTGTTCTGATACTTGGTCTAAATAGTCTCCATCTGTTTGTGCAACTTGGCTCAAGAAACTCTCTGGTAAACCAGATACTCCACCAGATACACCGTCTATATTCATGTCTCTTACTTCATCAATACTGCTATATCCTTTATAACGTTGATATATTCTTTGTACTATAACTGATAGTTTATCTTGGAAACTTAATACGATGTTTTCTTTTTCATAAATGTCTTCTATTTCTTCTTCTGTTATTGCATAAGATGGCTTTGTTTCTCCTTCTATGTATTTTAATGCTGCTAAATTATATTTTTTTATAAGTTCTGTTAATGCTTCATATCCAAAGTCTTTTTTATACATATATATTAATATATCAAATTTATCTTGTGCTGTTAATAATGAAGGAACATCAAAAGGAATTGCTTTTGATATATTTTCTTCTGAAACGCCATATTCTTTTTCTAACAAATCAAAAATTAATTCTTTTACGTATTTCTTATCATTTACGTCACCATAAGTACAACCTTTTAAAGCCTTTTTTAATTCGTATTTTTTGTTCTTTCTTCTTTTTAATTCTTCTTCTGAAAGTCCTATATCATATAAATTTATTTTTGTAATTTCATCTAGTCTCTTTTTTACAAATTCCATCATTTTTTCTATGGTATATGTTTTATCGTCTACGTCTATTTGTGTTTCTACTTCAGCTGTTTGTTTCTTTTTTATAGTATAAAAAATTAAATATGATGCAATTCCTATAACTACCAATATTAATATGATGTTAGTTATTGACATTGGTTTCCCTCCTTACATTTTCATCTGCAAGTCTTGTAATCTGTATATAATATTATCTGTTGTTCTTCTTACTTCTGATAAGAAGAAATTATTTCTGTCTTCTTCATCTGCTTTTCTAAGTTTTAAAAATAAGTCTGGTACATTTGCTTCTTCACATGCTTCAAAAAATAATGTACTATAAGGTATTGTAGAAACTTTATTTTTTTCTCCTAAATATCTTGAAATATTTTTAATATTATATTTTGAATATTTGTCATATCGACCTATTAATAATAATGTTTTTTTAGATTTTAAGATTGGTTGTTCTTCTCTCATTCGTGCAAATGTTTTGATGCTTGTCAATCTTTGGCTTAGACTTGCAATTATCAAGTTTGAGTTTTTTAATATTGTTTCTTTGTTTTCTTCACTTACTTCTCTATCTAAATCTACTAATACTAAATCATAATAATTATTTGCTAGATTTATTATGTCTATGTAATATTTTTGCATTTCGTTATATTCGTTTAGTGTTCCTTTAAAGGTCTGCAAAATTTCTAATCGTTCTTTGAAAATAATTTTTGTATAGTTTGTAATAACATCTGCTGATAATTTGTTGCTTCTTAAAATTTTAGTTAATCCTGCAAAACCTTCTTCCATAGCAATACTGTTATTAGGTCCAAACAAGCCTAAATTTTTCTTAGTTTTTTTGGTTGTTGATTCCCAAAAACAGTTATCTAAATTTTCATCTCTAAATCCTGTTGAAATAACTAATATCTTATAGTTGTGTTCAATTGCTAAATGTGTACATATAGCTGCAATTGATAATGTTTTTCCTGTCTGTTCTCTTCCATTGTTCCAAAAAGTTACAATAGCCATTTTTATGCTCCTTTTTCAATAAATTTGATAGTTTTTCTAATAATATTTTCGCTTACATCTCCTAATATTTCTTCAGCAAGATATGCTAAACTGTCTTTATATTGAACACTTAGCTTTTTAAATCGTATTTTTTCTACTCTTTGATTTTCGTAAATTACACTCAAATCTCCGTTTTCTATTGGAAAATATATTTTATATTCATTCCATACAATTTTATATCCTAAAGATAGAAAATTTAAATAATCATCTTCTTCTTTTAATATGTTTTTTGCATATAATATTTTGGTTAAACTAACTGTTCCTTCTAAGTTACTTAATATTTCTAATCCTTTTTTTAAGGAATAATTATCGAATGAAGTAACAAAATAATTTTTTTGTGCATCTTGTAATTCATAATTTTTAAAGCCTTTTATACTGTCTACATCAATTAATACGATATCATATTCTAGTTCTTTTTCTTCACCCATTCCTAAATATCTTCTTATATCTTCTATATTTTCAAAGCCAACTGCTATATCAATATCTTCAAAATCTGTTACATACTTTAAAGTAGGGTTCATAGCTGGAACTACATATTTGGCTTTTTGCATCATTGTGCTATCTATTACTAAAACCCTTTTCTTTAAAACAGTTAATATTCTAGCAATATATATGATTAAATCTATTTTATCGTAAGCTCCTATAAACCCTATTTTCTTCATGTTTTATCTTCCTTTCCTATTCTACTACTCCTGCTAAAGAATCTAAATATTCTTTTCTCTTGTTTTTAGAATTCGTTATACTTTCTTGCATTTTTGTGTCTACATTTGAATCTGCTTGTTCTCCTTGGCTATCAATTACACCATTAATATAGTTATTTCTTAAGTTTGGTAAATCACTATTTCCATCTCCATTATTGTCTGCACTATATCTTGCTCTTATTTCATTCATTGCTTTTTCTAATATGTTTGGATTTGATGTTAATAATGCTGTTGTATTTTCACTAAGTGGATATGTAGGTGTTGCTGCTTCTTGCATTCCAGCTTCTGTATATTTTGTTGCATAAATTTTAGCTCCAGCAATTTTATATGTATCTACAATTGCACAACTCATGTGTAATATTTCATCTTCAGTTAGATTTATCCATATTGTATCTTCTGAGTCTACTCCATTAATAGATGGTATTTCTACTTCTTTTTTAGATACTACAATGTAATCTTGTCCAGATGGTAGTAACACTCTTATATCAATATAGTCTCCTGTTGTTAAATCCATTGGCAAAACAATCATGTTGTATTCTTGTTTTCTTACGTCGTTTTGTACAACACTATCTATTTTTGATAATAATTCTGTTGTCATTAGTGTATTTTTCTTCATAGTTACTTTTGCTACTAATGGCACACTATTTAATTCTACATATTCTTTGTTGTTGTTTCTTTCTATGTAATAATTTTCAGTTTCTTCCTCTTTATATAGTTGATAATCTTCTCCATCTTTTTGTAAATATAAATTTGCGTTTCCTTCTTTGTCTGTTTTTGTAATAACATTATTTCCTTCTTTATCTTGCAATGCATAGTTTTCAATTACCTGTATGTCACTTGTTGCATTGCTTGGAACAAGTGTTTTGTCTACTGTTTTTGTTTCTAACATATCATTAGTAATTACTTGTCCAGATTTTACATCTTGATTTAATACATAAGCATTTACCATTTGTTGTAATTGTTCTTTTTCTTTTTTGTTTTTATCCATTAATTGCATGAATAACAATGCTATGATAGCTCCTGTAATTATTAACATTAATAACATACCTAATAAAAATGAATTTCTTGCTTTCCTTTGCATTGGATTTGATGCCATAGCAAATTCCTCCCTTTTAATTTATTTTTCTATATTTTTTTACAAAATACCCATTTATTTAATTGTAACTCAAATAAAGTCAAAAATCAATATTTTTATTTGCTGTTACTAAAAGTTCATAAAACTGTAATATTTCTGTAACATTTTTGTAATATTTACTTAAATACATCCTTTTAACAAAATTTTTCTAATGCTTTTGCAACACCTTCTTCTTCATTTGAGGTGGTAACATAATTTGCTACTTGTGTTATAACTGGTGTACTTCCTCCCATTGCAATTCCCATTCCAGCTTCTTCTATCATCTTTTTGTCATTTATATTGTCTCCAATTGCTATTATTTCTTCTGAATTTATTCCTAATTTTTGACTTAAATATTTTATTGCTTCCCATTTATCTACATTTTTAGATGTTATTTCAGTATAATAGTATTCAATGTTAATTTCTTCTGTCCCTTGTTTTATTGTTTTTCTAGACATGTGCGAAACATCTAAAACTTCTATTTCATCTACTTTTCTTAATTTTTTTATAATTGATTGAAATATACTTTTATTATCATCACAAATTGTTATTTTTAGATATTTATTTTCATCATTTTTTTCTACATATTCATATAAATTTTTGATAATACTAATTTTGGTTTGTTCATTTTCTTGTTTTTTTAAATTTTCTTTTTGATAATATAAAACATTGTATTTTAGTGCTTTTGCCAGAATTGTTTCTTTTGTATACAAATTATAAGAAATGCTATTTTCTTCACATATTTTCATAATTTCTAGAACTTTTTGCTTAGATAACTGTTTATCGTATATAATTTGTTCTTTTGGTATATCATAAATTAAAGCACCATTTCCAGCTATAAAATACTTTTCGCTTCCAATTTCTTTCGCAATCGTTTTTATAGAATCTATTGGTCTTCCTGATGCAATAATAACATCAATTCCCTTTTCTATTGTTCTTTTTATGGTATTCTTGGTATTTTGCGTTACTATTCCATATTGATTTAGCATTGTTCCATCCAAATCCACTGCTACCAATTTATACATACCGATTTTCTCCTCTCCTTAACTTACATCTTTCCACATTATAATCCTTTTTTCTACATTTGGCAAGTGCACAAAATAATGAATATGTCGTTTGGGATGTGTCGTTTGGGACAGGCACTAATGGCACATTGATGTATCAAAAGGGACAGGTTAAGTGTCTACAATGGTTGATATTACGAGAAAATATAAAAAAATGCAATCCATTTTTTGGCTACTTAACCTGTCCCAAAAAGCACATTGATGTGCCATTAGTGCCTGTCCCAAACGACACATCCCATATTTTTTTATTTTGGAAAAAATTACTTGTTTATTTTTATCTTTTTTAGCAAATGATAGTATTAGAAAAAGCAAAGGTTTTTTCTTATATGTAATATTACAGGAGGTGAAAAAACAATGGCAAACAATTCAAATAAAAAATTAGTTCCAGAAGCTATGTCTGCTTTAGATAAATTTAAATATGAAGTAGCTAGTGAAGTTGGTGTTACTTTAAAAGATGGATATAATGGAGACCTTTCTTCTAAAGACGCTGGTAAAATCGGTGGTAACATGGTTAGAAAAATGATACAACAAGCTGAACAACAAATGAAATAAGATAATCCTGTAAACATTTCTTATTTTATAGATTGCGGGAAGTTAAATTTTGCTTTTATATACATAAAGGCAGGATTTGATTTCCTGCCTTTTTATATTTCATATTAAATTCCATTCTTTTCCCTCTTAATTAAAATGCACACATAGAAATGAAAGCTTACATTCTTTCAAACTAATTTATTATTTTTAAGCTTCTGGTTCTACTAAACCATAATTTTTTCCATCTTTTAATCTATGTATTACATTTACTTTTCCTGTTTCTACATTAATAAATGTCAAAAAGTTATGGCTTGGTTGTTCTTTTAATTTTAGAACAGCATCTTCTGGTAACATTGGTTTGATTTCGTAATAAGATATTTTTACTATTTCATCTTGCAATTGTGCTATATTATCATTTTTTACTTCCATTGTTTTTATAGATGCTTCTTTCATCATTTTTTCTTTTTTAGTTTTTGCTTTTCTGATTTGACCTTCTAAGATGTCTATGTCCTTATCAATAGATGCATACATATCTTTGTCTTCTGTTACAGCTCTATATTTTTCTCCATTTGCTGTTACATAAATTTCTGCTATTTGTTCATTTTTTTCTGTTTTTAAAGTAACGTCTGCTTGTGCATCTTCAAAATATTTATCAATTCTGTCTAATTTTTTTTCCACATAATCATTTATTGCTTCTGTTATCTTTAGTTCCTTTCCTGTTATTTTAATTTTCATAAAATCGCTCCTTTCTCTTTTATGGCTTTATTATATACATTATTTTTGTGCTTGTCAATGATTGTTTTTTAAAATAATTCTTCTAACTTATACTGCTTTTCTAATTTTTCGTCAAAATAAAGTTTTGTTAGCAATTTGAATTCTTCCAAGGCTTCTTCCTTTAAATTGAAAGAATATAACTTTTTAGGTGGAGCTGTTACTGTATATTTTATAGCACTTAATGTGCTTTCGCTAATTTGTATAGTGCTTGTATCTTGCTTTCCGCAATTTTTACACTTTATTCCATTATCTTTTATGCTAAAACAAGATAAATCTTCTTTTTCTCTGCAACTAGTACATCCTAGAATTTTAGGTGTAAACCCCAAAAAGCATAATAAACGTAACTTAAATACACCTAGCACCATATCTAAATTTTTATCTGTTTGTGATATGATGTAAAGTGTATTTAATAATAATTGCAATATTTTAAAACAATTCTCATTTTCTTGTGTTATATCTTTTACAATTTTATTAATATGTACAGCATATTTCAACTTTTCTAAATCAGTTCTAAGATTGTAAAATATCTCAATTGGTTCTACCGAATTAATATGATAAGTTGAATTTCCTTTATATACCAAATATTCCCCAAAACAAAACATCTGTGTACCTGCCAAAAGAACACTTTTGGGTCTTCTTGCTCCTTTGGCCACACATGATATTTTTCCATAATTTGGGGTTAATATTGTTAGCATTTTGTCAAAATCTCCCATATTACTTTCTGATAATACAATTCCATTTATTTTTATATTTGCCATTTTGTTTCCTCTTAATATAATTGCTCTTTTTATAAATTATATTTTAGATTTTCTCCTATTTGCTCTGGTGCTTGATTTTGCATACCGCTCTTTTATTTCGTTTTCTATCTTTTCTATTTTTTTCAACTCCATAAAAGCGTTAATATCACCAGTATTTTTAAATGTTTCCCATGCTATTTTTTTTATCACTTTGCTCACTTCCTTTATTTAAAGTTTTACCTTTAAATTTATCTTTTGCCATTTTGCTATTTTTTATACTGTTTTACTTATTTTAATTTGAATCTTTCTACAATTTTGTCATTTGATTGCCAATCTTCCTTGACTTTTACCCACGTTTTTAAATTTATTTTTACATTAAAATTTTGTTCCATATCTATCCTCGCAGATCTGCCTATTCGTTTGAGCATTTCCCCATTTTTTCCAATAATTATTCCTTTATGTGATTCTCTCAAACAATAAATTGTAGCTTCCACATCATAAATTTCTTGTTTTTGCTTATTTTTTCTTAATTTCATCTTTTCAACTTCAACGAAAATACCATGAGGAACTTCATCTTGTAATAATTTTAAAGCTTTTTCCCTAATAGTTTCTTCTGCTAATTGCCTTAATGTTTGGTCTGTATACTCCTCTATATCATAATATGCGGGACCTAGATTTAAGTTCTTTTCAATTTCATCTAATATGGTTTCTTTATACTTTGCATTTGTCGCAGAAATAGGAATAACTGCTTCAAAATTATATTGTTTGCTATAAATATCAATTAAATTCAAAAGTTTTTCCCTTTTTACCAAATCAATTTTATTAATTATCAAAATCGTCTTTCTATTAGCCTCTTTAATTTTTTCCAATATAATGCTGTCCCCTTTTCCAATATCCTCACTTGTTGCTTCAATCAAAAACAAAACAACATCAGCATCTTGAATACTCGAAAAAGAAGTCTCCACCATCGTCTCATTCAATTTAGTTTTAGGCTTATGAATTCCCGGCGTATCTATAAAAATAATTTGGCTATTCTCCCTATTTACAATTCCTTTTATAGCCGTCCTTGTCGTTTGCACTTTATTTGCAATAGCAGCTACCTTTTCACCCACCAATAAATTTAGCAATGTAGATTTCCCCACATTTGTCCTCCCTATTAGCGTCACAAAGCCTGATTTAAACTCTTTGTCCATGTTCACTCTCCTATTTCATTTTATATATTTCAATTGTAACCTGTCCCAAAAAGCACATCGATGTACCGTTTGTGCCTGTCCCAAATGATACATTGATGTATCGTTTGTGCCTGTCCCAAATGGCACATCCCAAATGACATATCGCATAAAAGCTACCACTTTTGAATTTTTGTGGTAGCTCTCTCTATACAGTTATGCATAAGCTTGACGTTGTTTTTTGAAGTTGAGTAAATTGGTAATTTCGTTTTCTGTTTTTCTTGTTTTTTTGGTTCTTCTTGCTCTTTCTTGTTCCAATTGTCTTTTTTGTTTTTCTGCCATAGATTGGCATATTGCTTTTTGATATGTAAAGTGTGTGTCTTGTGCTATTTTACTCCAATTGTACTCGTTTCTTACTTTGTTTTTTGCTCTTTTTACTATATCATTGCATAACTTATGATCATATAATAATTCTAATATTGAATCTGCTATTGAGTTTGGATTGCCACAATATGCTTTCATTCCGTTTACTCTGTGTTCTACTATTTCATTTAGTCCTCCAATGTCTGATACTACTATTGGATTTTCGGATAGCATTGCTTCTAGGGCTACTATTCCAAATGGTTCATATGTGCTTGGAAATACAGATACATCAGCTACCTTATATATTTTTTGTACATCTTTTCCACCCATATATCCTGCAAAATATACTTTATTTGATATACCCATAGCATCTACTTGTTGTTTTAATTCATCTAACATTCCACCTCTACCACATATTACTAATTTTGAATCGTGGTAACCAGATAATACTTTTGGCATAGCAGATATTAAATGTTGTATTCCTTTTTCATATACTAGTCTTCCCATGAATAAGATGATTTTTTCATTATCCATTGCATATTTTCTTCTAAATGTATAATCTTTTTCTATTCCATTAAATAAATTTAAGTTTACACCATTTGGTACTACATTTATTTTTTCATAAGGCAAACCAAATAGTCTTTGTAACTCACCTTTCATATAATTGCTGTTTACTACTACTTCTGCTGATTCATAGGTAAGCATCCATTCTGTATCATTGATGTATCTTTGTTGTTCATCATGAATTCCACTATTTCTTCCTGCTTCTGTTGCATGAATTGTAGCAACTATTGGTATATTGTAGGAATTTTTTAAGTTTTTTGCAGTATATGCTACTAGCCAATCATGTGCATGAATTACATCAAATAATCCTTGTTCTCTCATTATTTCATTTGCTTTTGCTATCATGTTAAAATTCAATTGCATAACCCAATCTATAAAGTTATTTGGGTTTATCATATAATTATCTACCCTATATACTTTTACGCCTTTGTCGTCTTCAAAATAAGGGGTATTTCCATCACGATATGTGATGACTGTAACGTCATGCCCATCCTTTCGTAAAGTTCTTGATAAGTCATATACTACTCTTGAAATTCCTCCTACAACTCTTGGTGGATATTCCCATGTTAACATTAATATTTTCATCAACAATACTCCCTTTCCTTTTATTTTCTTTCGTGAATCTTTTTCCTATTGTTTCTTTTTTATTTATTCTATTTTATTTTATACAAATTATTTAAAAATGTAAATGGTTTTTTAAAAAAATGTCAAAAAAAAGGATTTTTTTTGACATTTCACAGCCAATAAATTTTATATGTCAAAATATAAATCTGGCTGTGAATTGTAACATTTTATTAAAAAAATCCTTATTCATTATCACTACCATTTTGTTCTTGTTGACCTTGTTCTTCCTGTTCTGTACCTTGATTTTGTTGGTCATTTCCGTTTTGTTCTTCTTGACTTTCGTCCTGATTTTGTTGATTGTTTTCCTCTTGTTGTCCATTTCCGATATTTTCTTCACTTTCTTGTTCTTCTCCGCCAACATTTTGTTCATTATTTTGCTCATTTTCATCTTGTCCTGTTGTAATAATTCCATTACTGTCTAAATATTCTATTAGGTCAAATTTCTTGTCATTAACTGTTATATAATAATATGTTTGTCCACTAGAAATTAACATATAAATGTCATCTGCTACTGCTGGGAATAATTCTTGTCCTGATGGATTAATTAATGTATATTTTTTATTTTGACATGCTACTAATACATTGTATTTAGGAATTACCAATAAATTAATTGCTTCTTTATTGCTTGAAGCTATATATCCTAAACTATCATACTGGAATGGAGTTAATTGATTTCCATTCGTGTCATATAGTCCCCAATATTCTCCATTTTTAACTGGTATTAAACCATCTGCTAATATATATTTATTTTTTATATTATTTTGTGCAAATTTAGAAATGTCAATTCCTATTTCATCATTTTCTATATAAATTTTTTCATTTCCTTTTAAATCTATTACTCCAAATTTATCATCTTTTTTAGCAACATATAAACCAACATCACTATCCATCAATTCGATGCTATCATATATTATTTGTACTTTTGTTTCTCTATTAGATGATATAATTCCTACTTTTTCACCTGTTTTTACTAAAAAATCTCCTGTATTAGGAAGATATGTAATTCCATCATATTTTGGTTCTAATATTGCTTTTCCATCTGCTGCTCCGAATTACTCCATATATCTTACCCTCATTTTTTGATACAACTAACATATCATTTAAAATTGCTTTTTGATTAGCAAATTCTTTATCTAATTCTGTATATCCATAATCTAATACTTTGCTTGCATAAAATTGATATAAAGCTGGTACTGTCCAGATTGATATTGTATTATTTGCTTGATCATATTGAAAACTTATATTAAATGCTTTTTCTAATCCTTCAGTTGAAACATATAAAACACCATCAATTGCTTTAACTGGTTCCTTAATATAAACATATTCATAATCTGCATTAGTTTTAGTTAAATCTTTTTTATAAATTTTCCTTTCTCCTAGCTGAAAATTTGCTACTTCATTTTCGCATATAACATAGCATTTACTTATTTCTTCTGATTTATCACTATATTCTCCATTATAACTTTCATAGCCTAAATATTTAGCTATTTCTTTTATAGGTGCATATATTTTGCCATCATTTTCAAATCTTAAGACATTAATGATTTCATCTTGTGATACACCATCAATGGTTGCTTTCATTTTTCCACTTTGTAAATACATTAAATATGCAACAATAAAAACAATAATCATGACTACAAGAATAATTGCAACTAATAAAATTGTTGTAGTTCTTTTTTTCTTTTTTTCCTGATTTGTAACAAAACTTTCTTCCATCAAATTCATTTGTATCACCCCATTTATTTAATATATCCATATTTTTTATAAAATTCTTTTTGAAAATTTGCTAAATTATCTCTCTCTATTTCTATTTTAACTCTTTCCATTAAATTAGTCAAGAATCTTAAATTATGAATCGATAATAATCTAACTCCTAAAATCTCATTTGCTTTTACTAAATGTCTTATATATGCCCTTGTGTAATTTTTGCAAGCATAACAATCGCATTCAGGATCGATTGGTCTTTCATCACTTTCATATATTGCATTTCTTACCACAATTTTTCCACGAGATGTCATGGCTGTACCATTTCTTGCAATTCTAGTTGGTAGTACACAATCACACATATCAATTCCTGACATAACCGCTTCGATTAAATAATCTGGAGTTCCTACTCCCATTAAGTATCTTGGTTTATTTTTTGGCATAAGTGGTGCTGTATAATTTAAAATTTCTAAAAATTCTTCTTTTGATTCTCCAACACTAATTCCACCAATCGCATATCCGCGGCAAATCTAACTCTATTAAATCTTTTACACTTTGCTTTCTTAGATTTTTATAAAACCCTC
Organism: uncultured Clostridia bacterium; assembly: GCA_947626865.1. Taxonomy (GTDB): domain Bacteria; phylum Bacillota; class Clostridia; order TANB77; family CAG-508; genus CAG-269. The sequence continues at coordinate 14,563 of CANQTZ010000003.1, read as the reverse complement.
CTTGAATAATACCAAATAAAGATTGCTTTTCAATATTTTTATGTGCTTCTTTGCATCTTTTAGCCCATCTAGTTGTCCTTTCCATTGATTGTTTTGTATATTCATAAGTTGCTCCGAGGCTCTACACACTCATCAAATGCCATTATAATATCAGCACCTAAGTCTTCCTCTATTTCCATCACTGATTCTGGTGAAAAAAAATGCTTACTACCATCCAAATGTGACTTAAATTCGACTCCTCCCTCACAAATCGTTCTTAAATCACCTAAACTAAATACCTGAAATCCTCCACTATCTGTTAAAATTGGTCTATCCCAATTCATAAATTTATGTAGTCCACCCATTTTTTTTACCAGTTTACTACCTGGTCTTAAATATAAGTGATATGTATTAGATAAAATAATTTGTGCTTTTACATCTTCTTTTAATTCTTCTGGTGTCATAGATTTCACAGTTGCTTGTGTTCCTACAGGCATAAATACTGGAGTTTGTATATCACCATGAGGTGTATGTATAACTCCTCTTCTTGCACCTGTTTGCTTACATTCATGTAATAATTCATACGTTACTGCTTCTTTCATTTCTTTCTCCTTATTTTATTAGCATAGCATCTCCAAAACTAAAAAAACGATATTTTTGCTCAACTGCTTCTTCATAAGCTTTTTTTATATATTCGCTTCCTGCAAAAGCAGACACTAACATTAAAAGTGTTGATTGTGGTAGATGAAAATTAGTTATTAGCCCATCTAAACATTTAAATTTATAACCTGGATATATAAATATTTTGGTATCTCCTTCAATTGCTTTTACATATCCCTTTTCATCTGCCACAGTTTCTAGCACTCTGCATGATGTAGTACCACAGGCAATTACTTTTTTTCCATCCTTTTTAGCTTTATTTATTTTTTCTGCCTCTTCTGGTTTTATATAAAAATGTTCTGAATGCATTTGATGTGCTTCAACTGTTTCTTCTTTTACTGGTCTAAATGTACCTATTCCAACATGTAGTGTTACATCTGCAATTGCAACTCCTTTTTCTTGCAATTTTTCTAGCAATTCTTTTGTAAAATGCAATCCTGCTGTTGGAGCTGCCGATGACCCATCATATTTTGCATATACAGTTTGATATCTATCTTTTTGCTTTAATTCCTCATGTATATATGGAGGCAATGGCATTAAGCCTATTTTATCTAATATTTCATTGAATATTCCTTGATATGAAAATTCAACTTTTCTAGTTCCTCCTTGCATAACCTCTAAGATTTTTGCTTCTAATATTCCATCTCCAAATATTACTTTTGTTCCAATATGAAGTTTATTTCCTGGTCTTACTATACATTCCCAGATATCACCTTCTATATTTTTTAGCAATAAAAATTCAATATTTGCTCCTGTTTCTTTTTTTCCATATAGTCTTGCTGGGATTACTTTAGTATTATTTCTAACTAAAACATCTCCTGCTTCTATATAATCTATTATGTTTTTAAATGTCTTATGTTCTATAGTTTTTGCTTCTTTATCTAAAACCATTAATCTTGATTCGTCTCTTTTTTCCTTTGGTGTTTGTGCAATTAATTCTTCTGGCAGTTCATAATTAAAATCTGATACGTTCAACTTTATCCCATCTTCCCTATGTAATTTATTTTATTTACTAGATTATCAAAAAGCTCTTTTATTCCTTCTATGATATTTTCTGGTTCTTTAAAAACTTCTTTCATATTAGTTGAAAACTCAAAATTGCTATTTTTAGCTGGTTTTAAATTATATATTTCTTCTGGCAAGCCAATTTTTCCTTCTGTTGTGTTTATATTTTTATTCATATAATCAGTATACCACTTTTTCTGCCCAGTTAAAGATTCATTTTGATATCCATATACTTCATAATCATGTAATTGAGGAATGCTATAGCCATATTCTTCTGAATTTCGTTCTAAAGAATGTAAAAACTCATGCAAAAATACTTCTTCTGGGAAAGTATTAACTCTGCTATTGTATCTGTACACATAACTTCTTGAATCATTTGGCAGACGAATATTTGAAAAGCCAATTCCATAATAATCCATTGAGCCTAAACCTATCCAATCATTTACTTCTATATCATTTTCGTGTTCTTCATCTCCGAAGTCTCACAATTGCAAATATATGGTCATAATCGCCTGCTGATACTGTATCTTTTATTTGACTTTCAACATCTTCTGCTGATGCATAATAAGCAAATTCATCATCATATGATAATTTCGATAATGGAGTTTCAACTTCGTAAATATCACATTTTGCAGTCATTTTTCCATTAGAAAGGTCATGACAAGCATCTTCAAATCGCCTTATTGTATTAGTTATGTCATTTATATCGTTTTGTGTTACTTTCAATTGTATTTGCTTTTGTCCTATCGTTACATCTGTATTTTTAAAGATAAAACAAGCAAATTTCCAATTGTTATCTTTTTCAGCTATTCCTTCTTCTATTGTCAAGTTTGAGAACCACGCTTCTCCTTTTGCTTCTCCTAAATATCCTCCCAAACGAAATCCAATGTTTACTTCTTCTCTATCTCTTGCATTAAAAATCAATTCTATTTTTTGCCAATCTTCAGTTCCAGATACCGCAACTGACCTTTCTGTTGTTCCTTCTATTGATATTTGTGCTCCTACTCCTGATTTTTCTTCTTTAGCTTTTACATCATTAGTTTTTACCATACAAGTTACTTTATATGGTTCGTTTTTACTTACTTTTACTTTTTTATAAAACATGGCATCATTATATTCATCTGATTTTATTTTATAGCTTCTTTTGTCATTGTATTTTTCTTGATTGTCCCTTATAAATTGCGAAGTATATAAATTAGTTTCACTTCTTGTAAAATCATTAAAGTTATTTTGCTGATAATATTGATATGCAAAATATAAGATTATCAGCAAAACAAACAAGAAACTATAATATGCAACTTTATTCTTTTTTTTACTTTGATACATCATCATTCTTTAATACCTCACAGCCACATAATTTTTCTTATTTTTCTTCTTTTACTTCGTCAAAATCATTCATACTTAAATTTATTCTATCTTGTTCATCAATACTAATTACTTTAACAGTTACTTTATCTCCTACATGAAGAACATCTTCGATATTTTTAATTCTTTCTTTTGATATTTTAGAAATGTGCAGTAGTCCTTCTTTTCCACCACAGCCTAAATCTACAAACGCACCAAAGTTCATTATGCGTACTACTTCGCCATAATAAATTCCCCCAACTTCTACTTCACGCACAATATCTTCTATCATTTCTAATGCTTGAATTGCTTTCTCACTATCATCTGAATAAATAAAGACTTGTCCATCTTCTTCTATGTCTATTTTTACACCTGTTTCTTCAATTATTTTATTAATCATTTTTCCACTAGGTCCAATAACGTCTTTTATTTTTTCTACTTTTATTTGTGTACTTACAATTCTTGGTGCATATTTAGAAATATCCTCTTTTGGCTTACTAATAACAGGTAGCATTACATCATCTAATATATGCTGTCTTGCTATTTTTGTTTTTTCAAATGCTTCTTTTATAATGTCATAAGTTAGTCCATCACATTTGATGTCTACTTGTATTGCTGTTATTCCTTTTGATGTTCCTCCTACTTTAAAGTCCATGTCACCGAAAAAATCTTCTAGTCCTTGAATGTCTACAAGCATAACATAGTCATCTTCATTATCTGGATTTGTTACAAGCCCTGTCGAAATTCCAGCTACTGGTCTTTTTATTGGTACACCTGCATCCATTAGTGATAATGTACTTCCACAAATACTAGCTTGTGAGGTTGAACCATTTGAAGATAATACTTCTGATACTACTCTAATTGCATAAGGGAATTCTTCTTTTGATGGTAATACTGGAACTAAAGCTTTTTCTGCTAATGCTCCATGACCTATTTCTCTTCTTCCTGGTCCTCTTGATGGTCTTGCTTCTCCTACTGAATAGCTTGGGAAATTGTAATGGTGCATATATCTTTTAGATTCTTCTGTATCTATGCCATCTAATACTTGTTCTTCTGAAATCATTCCTAATGTTGCAACAGACATTACTTGTGTTTGTCCTCTTGTAAATAAGCTACTTCCATGTGTTCTTGGAAGTAAACCAACTTCACAAGATAATGGTCTAATTTCATCTAATGCTCTTCCATCTACACGTTTATGCTCAAAATAAATAATTTCTCTTACACATTTTTTTTCTAATTTATAGATTGCTTCTGCTATGTCACTTTTGTGTTCTTCTAGTGCTTCTTCTCCAAATTTTTGACTATATGTTTCTTGAATTTTTTCTGTTAATTCGTCTATATTTTTATCTCTTATTTGTTTATCTGCTTCTTGCACTTTTGCTTTCATTTCATCTTTGAAGTTTTGCTCTATAAATTCATAAACTTCATGGTCTACTTCAAATGATTTGTATTCAAATTTTGGTTTTCCAATTTCTTTTTGTATTTTTGAAATAAATTTACATATTTTCTTAATTTCTTTATGTGCTTCTTTTATTGCTTTTAGCATAGTGCTTTCTGGTATTTCATTTCCTCCTGCTTCTATCATAGTGATTTTCTTTTCAGTTGCTGCAACTGTTAGATTTAAGTCACTTACTTTTCTTTGTTCTTCTGTTGGATTTATGATAATTTCTCCATCTACTAATCCTACTGCTACTGCTGCTGTTGGTCCTCCAAATGGAATATCTGATATTGCTAAGCTACATGCTGCACCAATCATTGCTGCTACTTCTGGTGAATTATCTTGTTCCACACATAGTACAGTTGCAACTACTACTACATCATTTCTAAAATCTTTTGGAAATAATGGTCTTAGTGGTCTATCAATTGCTCTTGATGTTAATATTGCTTTATCACTTGGTTTTCCTTCTCTTTTTAGGAAACTTCCTGGTATTTTTCCTACTGCATATAATTTTTCCTCAAAATCTACTGATAGCGGAAAGAAGTCAATTCCTTCTCTTGGTTCTTTAGAAGCTGTTACATTTACTAATACACATGTGTCTCCATAACGAACTAATACACTTCCATTTGCTAAACCTGCCATTTTTCCAGTTTCTATTATAAGTTTTCTTCCTGCTAATTCTGTTTCATATACTTTAAACATAATATTTTTCTTCCTTTCTTTATTTAATATTTTTAAGCAAGTTTAGATTGTAACCTCTATAATGCATTATTTTTTCCATATTTTAATACATTATACAAGCTACCCACCTAAATTCTTGCTTAATTTTGCACCTATTTTTTTACTTAAAAAAACCCATGCTAAAATAAGCACTGGGCTTTTTTATTTTTATTTTCTTAATCCTAATTTTTCAACTATTTCTCTGTAACGGTTGATGTCTTTTTTAGATAAATAGTTTAACAAATTTCTTCTTTTTCCTACCATTTTTAATAGTCCACGTCTTGAATGATTGTCTTTTTTGTGGATTTTTAAATGTTCTGTTAGTTCATTAATTCTTTGTGTTAATAGAGCTATTTGTACTTCTGGTGATCCTGTATCGTTTTCTTCTCTTTTATAAGTATTAATGATTTCTTGTTTTCTTTCCTTTGTCATTTTTCATTCTCCTTTCTCAAGGCTCTTTTTAGTTTGATTTTTTCAAACTTACACCTTATATTTTGTTTTTCCTTAAACTGGGCTTAAATTTAGGTGCTTAAATTTTAAGCTAAGTAAAAGGTATGTCTTTTTGACATACCTATTGTACTATATTTTTGAAAAAATTTCAAGTGTTTTTCTTGTTTTTTTAGCATTTTTGGGTTACAGGCGGTTACTATTCAGTAAAACAAATTACAACAAGAAAGTTTAATATATTTTATACTGAACTGTAACACAAGGTAAGCTAGAATTAATCTAACCTACCTATTAATAACCTAATAAGAACCTTGTACTAATGTTCCATTTGCATAGTAGTTATTTATTATTTTTCCGTCTTTTCCTTTTACTACAAAATCATAACAATCTTCTAATCCTTCAAAACCTTCAATTGATATTAATTTTTTCCAACCTTTTTCAGTTTTTACTTCGTCCCCAACTTCTGGTTTTTCGTATCCATTTCTTCTCGTGTATGATTTCCATCCTTCTTTTGTATATATTGGATGATAATCTGTTGCTTCTAAATAACTTCCATCTTCAAATTTGTATCTTACAAAGTTTGTTGCTTGTTTATGAATATATGCTTTTTCTACTGTTCCAATTTCTACTTGCTCTTTTTCAAAATTATAGTATGCTATTTCATTTCCTTCTTTTATATCTTTGGCTTGTAATGTTTTTCCTTCTTTTGATACTAAAATATTAGAATTTGGATAGACACATTCGACTACTCTCCAAAAAGAATAGGTTTCGTTAGGCTCTATAATATCTTCCCCCACGACACTGGTACACATCACACCAGTACCACGCAAGTTCGGACAATTCCCTTCTCCATCAGTACATACTACTTCCAATTTATTAAACTCGGAACAAATCCACTCACGCCAAGTCATACCATCCAGCCCTGTACATTCATAAATACCATTTTTAGAACTTTCTGCTCCTGTAATATCTATATAAAAAGTAAAAGGCTCGCCAAATTTCTTTTCAGCTTTAACAATATCTGTTAATGTAGTTATTTCTCTATTTTCACTTTCTGTTTTACCATAATACATAATCTTATAGTTTTTTCCTGTTTCACTTTCTGTAGCTTCTGCAATTTTTATTGGTTTTATTGATGCAATTTCTCCTAATTTTCCTGTACCAACACCTTCTGTTTCCTCTCCTGCCACTTCTTCTAACATATAAACATCTTTTCCATCTGTTCCTTTCCCTAAATCTATTGCTGTATTTGATAATTTTTCTACATCTATCTTATATTTTCCGTCTTCCCCTGCTTCGCCTATTATTTCTTTACCTTGTAAATAATCTATTAACGTCCCTGTACTTTGTCCTTGATTTTTTTCAAATATGTATTCTGTATATTCCAATCTCATCGCTTCTTTCACAGAAGCATGTGCATTTTCTACTTTTGCACCACTTGCTTTTGTTAATATTCCATTTTCTCCTGTCAACATTGCTATGCTTACCCCTGCTAAAATTAACAAGACTATTATTGTAATAACCAATGCTATCAATGTAATACCTTTTTGTCTTTTACTTTTATTTTTCATTTCTTTCTCACCTCCTCTTTCGTTTTTTTCTTTTTGTTCTTCTTTTGCCTCTTGCATCTCGTTTACCTCCTTCTTTTTTCTTTTGGTTTTTTCTCATGGCTTTAAAGTGATATTATGTTGTGTTCTGATTATATAAACCTTACTCAATTATATATCACATCTTCCACTTATTTTGCAATACTTTTTTCGACTTTTTTAATATTTTTTGTTCTTGTACATAATTTGTCATGTATCTATTCTTAGTATAAACCATTCTTTTATTTTTTGCAATAGTTTTTTGATTTTTAATACAATTTGTTGTAATTTACTTTAAAGAACTGCAACTACCAAAGTTACAGTTCATATCAATCCATATAAAACCTATGCTGGTGACAATTCCCCTAAATCAAACTGATCAATCCAATTTTCTATATAGTCTAGTTTTGAATCCTGGAAGTCAAGCCTTTTTTCGTGTGCGCAAAATATTCTCTTGAATTGTGAATTTTCAAGTTCATATACTCTTTGGGCAGCAAATATTTTATCAAATTTCATATCAAAATGAGTCTGCATCTCTTTAAACTGATTATCTATGCTTTTTTGCATTGTATCTAGTACTTCTATTAATTCTCTTCTATCTTTTTTTCTTGCTTCTTCTAAATTAGTTAATCTTTTATCTATACTTGCTAAAACTTGCTTATTTCCTTGCCATCTACTTTCGTTTTGCTCCCAACGTTTGTCATTCTCACACCATCTTTTGTCATTTTCCTCCCATCTTCTTTCGTTGTTTTCCCATCTCTTTTCATTCTCTTCCCATCTTCTTTCGTTATTTTCCCATCTCTTTTCGTTTTCTTCCCATCTTCTTTCGTTATTTTCCCATCTTTTTTCATTCTCTTCCCATCTTTTGTCATTTTCTTCCCATCTTCTTTCGTTCTCTTCCCATCTTTTGTCATTTTCTTCCCATCTTCTTTCGTTGTTTTCCCATCTTTCGTTATTTTCTGCTCGAAATTCTCTGAATTCCTTTAATAACGTTGTTGCTATAACATCTTCCATAATCTTACCACCTTTCTACAAAAATTTTCAATGCTAAGCAGGCTTTATATGTAAAATTTTACGTTTTTGCTTCGCTTGTAAACATTAAACCATATATTCCATTAATTGTCAATACAAAATATAAAAAAATTGCAACTGACATAATCTTCATTTCTACTAATATATTATAATAGAATGGAGGAATTGTTTATGGTAGCAAAACCAAGTATCTATGTTATAAAATTAAAAAGAAATTTTCTGCCCCTTTTATTTTTAGGATTTACCTTTTGTTTATTAATCTTTTCCAAAAGTAATTTACCTGCTGTAAAATCAGGACTGAGTTTATGGGCAAATTCTGTTATTCCATCATTATTTCCTTTTTTTGTCGCAACTGAATTACTAATGCACACCAATATTGTTTCTTTGCTAGGCAATTTATTAAATTGTTATATGAAACCTATTTTTAATATTCGAGGAGAAGGTTCTTTTGCTTTTATTATGGGAATTATTAGTGGTTACCCAGTTGGTGCAAAAATTGCATGCAATTTTAGACAAAATAATATTTGTAGTAAAGAAGAATGTGAAAGGTTGCTTAGTTTTACTAATAATTCTGGTCCTTTATTTATTATTGGCACAGTTGGAATTTTGATGTTTGGAAGTACAACTATTGGTATTTTACTATTTGTTACTCATTTACTTGCTTGCCTAACAGTTGGTTTTATTTTTCGCTATTGGAAGAGAAATACTAATACTTATCTAAGTAGTACTAATTCAATCTTTTCTAATAAATCTCAAAAGCCTGCATCTTTTTCCAATTTAGGAGAAATTTTAGCCCAAAGTATTACAACTAGTATTTCTACTATTCTTTTAATTGGAGGATTTGTTGTTATTTTTTCAAGTATAATATCAATTCTTAAAGCTAGTGGATTATTTAATTTTTTTACTGCTTTACTTTCACCATGTTTTAACTTTTTAAATATTGATACTAGCTTTATTCAAGGAATTTTAACTGGGTTACTCGAAATTACTAATGGTATTAATAATATTTGTGCTATTCATTGTAAAAAGATTTCTTTGAATATTATACTTACTGCTTTTTTACTTGGATTTGGCGGTATTTCTATTCTTCTTCAAGTTTGGAGTATTACAGCTAAAACAGATTTATCTATCAAACCTTATGTATATGGAAAATTGCTTCATGGTATATTTGCTAGCTTTTATACTTATTTATTCATGCAAGTTTTTCCTTTTTTTAATTTTGATTTATAGTTATAGTATTTTGTTTTCTTACATATATTGAAACAAGGAGTTGATTGATATGGAAAGAGATTTTAATAATGGCTTCATGCCACCTTATATGGACTATAATGGTATGGATATGAATGAAGTCTATAAAGACCCTTTTTTTAATCCAATGATGCAATATGAACAGGCTTGTAGTTATTATCGCTATTTATGTATGCAAATGGATTACAAAATTAAATGTAAAGAATATGAAAAAATGTGTGGAACTTCAAATGAAAGACAAAATAGAAAAGTTGAATAAATAGTTTAGGCATGAAATTTAATTCATGCCTTTTGTAATACCAAAATATACTAAAACAAGTAATCCTAAAATAATTCTATAATATCCAAATGCTTTAAAATCATGTTTCTTTATATAACTCATTAAGAATTTAATTACAATTACTGATACTAAGAATGAAATGACCATCCCAACAATTAAAATAATCAGTTCTATTCCTGTAAAACCAAATCCAAATTTTACTAGTTTTAATAAACTTGCTCCGTAACATAGTTGGAATAGCTAAGTAAAAAGTAAATTCTGCCGCATTTGGTCTAGTTAAGCCTATTAGCAAGCCTCCTAAAATAGTTGATCCGCGAACGTGATGTGCCTGGGAATATAGCTGCTAGTAATTGAAATATACCAATGATAATGGCATCTTTATATGTAATTTCACTATTCTTTTCTTTTGCTTTCTTATTTTTATTTTTCTTATTATAGTTTTCTATTACAATAAAAGCAATTCCAAATACAATTAAGGCTATTGCAATACAAAATGGATTGTAAAATAATGCTTCGAAAACTTCATCAAACATTAAACCTATTATAGCTGCTGGCACACAAGCAACTAAAATTTTTCCCCATAACTGCATTGTTTTCTTATCAAAATAAGACAAAATTCCTGTTTTTTTGATAGCTTTTTCCTTGTTTTTTGTCAAAGGCCAAATATGATTCCAATATAATAATACTACTGCTAAAATAGCTCCAAATTGTATTACTACTTGAAACATGCTCCAAAATTCTGGAGATACCTGTTTAAATTTTACAAATTGTTCTACTAATATTAAATGCCCTGTACTACTAATTGGTAACCACTCTGTTATTCCTTCAACTATTCCAAATAAAATAGCTTTTATTACTTCTATTAACATTTATCTTTCTCCTCTTTTAAAATATTATATATTGTATTTTTCATAATTTTTGCTGTTGTAACTGGTGCAACTTTGCCAGGCAAAGCTAATGCCCAAATCAATTTTAAGCCTTTTATTTTAGCAAAGTCTCTGTCAATTCCTCCCGGACTAGAAGCAAGGTCAATCAATAAGCAATCATTTTTTACATATTGTAAATTATTTTGTTTTAAAATTTGATATGGTACTGTATTAATTATAATATCATAATTAGACAAATTTCTTCCTAATTCATTAATATTTGTTGATTTATAGCCATAAGCTTTTATCCATGCGAAATCTTTTTCTTTTCTTGCAGAGCAAGTAATATTTGCTTCCAAAGCTTTCATTTTACTAGCTAAAATTTTAGCTACCCTTCCAAATCCTAAAATTAAAATTTCGCTTCCATGAATTACCTTATCTGTATTAGAAATTGCAATTTCAATGGTTCCTTCTGCTGTTGCAATAGTATTTAGTATTGCTAATTCTTCCCTCTTCATAATATCTATTATTTTGTCTTTGTCATTAACTAATTCATATATCTTAGTTGCAATACTTCCTGCAATAATTGTTTTATTCGAGCTTTCCTCTATTAATTGCTCACAAGTTATATTTTGTTTGCTATATACAGCATTTATGTCTTTTCCATTACTACAAAATGGAGTTGGTCCAATTACAATCTCTACATTTTCAATTGCCTCATTTAATTGATTGCAAAATGTAATATTTTCAATATTTTTAAGTTCTTCCGCTTCTTCTAATCCATAAGTATATACATTGCTTCCCTCACAAGCAAACAATTTTGCTAATTTTACCATCCTTAAATCTCCGCCTATTATGGCAAAATTCCTATTCATAAAAAATCCCTTTCCTTTCTTGCTTCATTAAAAGGCACACATAGAAATGAAAGCCTACATTCTTTCAAACTATTCCTCCTTTTTATTTTAAGTATATTAAAATATAGAAATTTTATGAACAGTGCTCTAATATAAACTAATTTTCTTTTTCCCTTTCTTCTTGTCCTTTTTCTACTATTTCTTTTTGATGTGTATTTTTTCTTAATAAGTCAATATCATTATAACTTAAATTTCTAGTTATTTCACTCATTTTTTCTAAATGCTCTTTTACTCTAATTTCTTTTGGCTGTAATTTATTTTCTTGACCAGTTGGTTCTTCTAAATTAAATGGAATTGAGATTTTAGCCATTATTGGAATAAAAATTGGCTCCTTTTTTACCCTTTGCACTATTTTTTTAGAATTGCTATCTATTGCTGTATTTATGTATTTTATGGCTTTTTCTTTTTCGCCTTTAAGTAAATAAATTTTGGCTAATTCATAATATGCATCTGCTGATAATTCTTCCTCATCAATTGATTCTAAAAATCTTTTTTCAGCTTCTTCTAAGTCTTTATAAATTAAAGCAATTTGTGCAAGTGAATATTTTGCATTATATATTAATGAATTAATATCAGCTGCTTTTTCATAACATATTTTTGCATTTTGAAAATCATTTAGCATAGTATATGCAATTCCTAAATTATAATTTAGTTCATAACTTACAGGGTTATATCTTAAAGCTTCTTGATAAATATTCACTGCTTCTTTATATCTTCCACTATCTAGCAAAATTTCTCCTAATAAATTAGTTGCTTTATACATCTCCGGCTTTTTATTTAATAAATTAAACAACATTTCAGAGGCTTCATCTTTTTTATTTAAATGATTTAACAATTCTGCTACACGATAATATGAATCATAATCTTTTTTGTTTAAATCAATTGCTTGTACATATTCATCTATTGCTTTTCTCATGCCACCTTCTTGGTCATAAATTTCTGCTAACATTCTATGTGCCTTATACGAATTTTCATTTTTTTCCACTAACTTGATAAGTGCTTGCTTAGCTTTTTTGTTGTCTCCCAAAAATAAAAAGATTTTTGCTTTTCTAATATATACCATTTCAAATAAAGTTATATTTCTTTTTTCTAATATCATAATTACAATAGGAAGTATTATTGATAAAATATATTTCAAAATAACAAGTAACATATTTAATTTAATTCCAAATAATACCTCTAAAAAATTAAGTGCTATTCCTATTGCCTCTAAAACTAATATCATTATATATGTAGTATCATTGTTTCGAATCATACGAAAAAACATATATACAAAAATTACAAATGCAATTACTGTAAATATCAATTGTTCTATTAACATTTTGTCATCACCTTTTCTTTAATATGTATATTTATTTAGTTATCATATAAATCTTCATAAATTTTATAATCCCTTAATATTTTCCTTACATAATTATTTGTTTCTTTATATGGAATATTCTCAATATCTGTTCCATCCTTTTTTATAATTCCTTTTTCAATCCATCCATCTACTGTGCCAATACCTGCATTATATGCAGCAAGTGCAACCTCCTTATTTCCATATCTCTCCATAAGGGTTGATAAATAACAAGTTCCTATCTGGACATTTTTATCCACATCACAAAGTTCTTCCTTCATATTTTCAAACTCTATATCTATCGCATTTGTCCTTGCTACGTCTTTGGCCGTATCTTCCATAAGTTGCATCAAACCAATAGCACTTCTATGAGAAATAGCATCTTTATCAAAATTACTTTCTGCCTTAATAAGTGCAAAAATCAAATTTTCTTCCACTTGATACTTTTCTTCATACAAAGAAACCACATCTTTATAAGTCTTTGGATATAAAATTTTAAAAAAATTATCTCTGCAAAAAAAAGCAAATACAAATACAATTAAAATACATGTACAAATTATAATTATAAATTTCTTGTTCTTCAATCTTCCTCTCTCCTTTGTGCTGGATGTCGCATTGGGGACGTTTCCTTTCCGACATTTCTGTCGCGTTGGGGACGTTTCCTTTCCGACATTTTTGTCGCATTAGGGACACATCTTAATAAAATAGATGTGTTACCTAAATTATATTTTTTAATAACGGTATATTAGTTAAAATTTTAAGATGTGTCCCTTATGCGACAAAAATGTCGAAAAGGAAACGTCCCCAACACGACACTGTCCCCAATGCGACAAAAATGTCCAAAAGGAAACGTCCCCAATGCGACACTGTCCCCAACACGACAAAAATGTCGGAAATGAAACGTCCCCAATGCGACACCCAAACGCGACATGAGATATTTTTAGGAGATGATTTTTTGGAAAAAGTAGGAAAACAAACTATTAAATTTAATACCCCACCTACAATTTTAGATTGTGCTTCTATTGTAGGTCCAAAAGAAGCTCAAGGTCCACTTGCCAAATATTTTGATCAAACTTTGGATGATGAGTTTTGGGGTGAAAAGACTTGGGAAAAGGCTGAAAGTAAGATTATAAAAGAGACTGTTAATACAGTTATTTCTAAATCTGGAATTCCTGCAAATGAGATTGATTGTATGTTTGCTGGCGATTTACTTAATCAATGTATTTCTTCTAGTTTTGGCTTAAGAGAATTAAGTATTCCTTTTTTTGGTGTATTTGGTGCATGTTCTACATTTGTTGAATCTTTGATTTTAGGTTCGGTTTGTATAGAAAGTTTTGCAAATTATGTGTTATGTGCTACTTCTAGTCATTTTTGTAGTGCTGAAAAGCAATTTAGATTTCCACTTGAACTTGGAAACCAAAGACCGCCATCTAGCCAGTGGACAGTTACTGGTTCAGGTGCTGCTATTTTGTCTAAAAATGGTACAGGTCCTTTTGTTACTCATATTACTCCTGGTAAAATTGTAGATATGGGAATTAAAGATGCTAATAATATGGGAGCTGCTATGGCACCTGCTTTTGCAGATACTCTTATTACTCATTTTTTGGATACTGGTAGAAGTCCTAGTTATTATGATGCTATTGTTAGTGGTGATTTAGGTTATATTGGGAAAGAAATTGCTATTGATATTAGCAAGTCACAAGGG
>CANQTZ010000002.1 GCA_947626865.1 uncultured Clostridia bacterium | reverse complement strand
CAATACTACAAGAACAGATGACAAAGAGCAAGCGTTCTACAAAACAACAGGATGGAAGCAAGCTAGAAAAGCAGCACTAGCCAGAGATAACTATCTATGTCAAGACTGCATGAAACTAGGATATGTTGTACCAGCACAGACAGTACACCACATAATACCTATCAAGGTAATGTGGCAACTAAGATTGATAATAGATAATATGATATGTCTATGTGAATCATGTCATCAAGAAAGACATAGAAAACTAAATGAAAATAAAATAAAAATGATTCTAAATCAATGCAATATAAAAAATGATATAAAAAAACAAATAATGAGAATCAATACAATAACCGCCCCCCGCTCAAATCTCTAAAAAAGTCAAAAGGGGGAACGGCGAGGGGAGGTCAAAAAATAATTTCGGGAAATATGTAAGGGGGGCCTATTCTTCTTCTGAATTTTTATCATTGGATAAGGCATTAAACAAGAAATTTGTTGCAAGATGGATACCACTAATATAAGCATCTAAAGAATACAAATCTATTAGTTCCTTATAGCTATCATCTATTTCACGAAGAAGAAGATCATCATCTTCGCTTAATTTACTAGAAAGTTTTTTCTTGGCATCTTCAACAGCTTTTGTAAGTTTTTGAATTTTGTCGGAACTTTCTGGTAATGCTTCATCAGGTCTATAATTTCCGTGAAATAAATCAAAAAATAAGTCCTTATTCATTTCGGTCACCTCCGAAACTTGTTATACCTTAAAAATGAAAAAAAAGCAAGTCAAAAAAATATAAAAAAGGAGAGATAATATGAGATATATAACTAGTGAATCAGTAACAAAAGGTCATCCAGACAAAATCGCAGACCAAATTAGCGATGCAATTTTAGATGAATGCCTAAAACAAGACAAATATTCAAGAGTAGCAGTAGAAACTGCAGTAACGGAACAATATGTTCTTATTATGGGAGAAATAACTACAAGTGCAAAAATTGATTATGAAGCAATTGCACGAAAAGTAATTTGTAATATCGGATATACAGACAGCAAATTAGGATTTGACTACAAGAATTGTAGAATAGATGTTAGAATACATGAACAATCAACAGATATTGCTGCGGCAACTACAGAAGAAAATCTAGGTGCAGGAGATCAAGGCATAGTTTTTGGATATGCAACAAATGAAACAGAAAATTTAATGCCAGCCGCAATGTATTATGCAAGAAAACTTGCAGTAAAATTAACAAAAGTTAGAGAAAGTAACATACTTGGATATCTAAAACCAGATGGTAAATCGCAAGTAACATGTGAATATTCTGGAAATGAATTAGTAAGAATAAGCACAATACTAATATCAACACAACACAAAGAGGGAATATCACAGGAAAAAATAAGAAATGACATAATTGAATATGTAATTAAGAAAACAATTCCAGAGGAATTACTACAAAACACAGAAATTATAGTAAATCCATCTGGAAATTTTGTTATAGGTGGACCAGCAGGCGATAGTGGACTAACAGGAAGAAAAATAATAGTAGATACATATGGAGGTTATTGTCCACATGGTGGCGGTGCCTTTAGTGGAAAAGATCCAACCAAAGTAGATAGGTCAGCGGCATATATGGCAAGATATATTGCTAAAAAAATTGTTGCAACAGGAAAAGCAGATAGATGTCAAATACAAATTGCCTATGCCATAGGAATTGAAAAACCAGTATCAATAAATATTAATACATTTGGAACAGGAATAATTGATGATGAAGAACTAGAAAATATGATACAAGAACAATATGACTTAACACCTAAAGGAATAATTGACTTTTTAGAGTTAAGAGAAAATCCGATGTATGAAAAATTAGCTGCCTATGGACAAATTGGAAGTGAATATGGAAAATGGGAAAAGGTAGATGATTAAAAATGGAATTCAAAAGCATAAACATAAATGAATTAAAACCTGCAGAATATAATCCAAGATTAGATTTAAAACCAGGAGATAAAGAATTCGAAAAAATAAGAAAAAGTATAGAAGAATTTGGGTATGTAGATCCAGTAATTATCAATAAAGATGGAACAATAATTGGTGGACACCAGAGATATAAAGTGTTAAAAAGCATCGGTTATAATGAAATACAATGTATTGTTGTAGATGTAGATAAAGATAAAGAAAAAGCCTTAAATATAGCATTAAATAAAATATCAGGCGACTGGGATAAGGCAAAATTAAAGGATTTATTGACCGAACTACAAGGAATAGGACTAGCAGAAATAACAGGATTTGACCTTGCAGAATTAGGTATGCTTGGAGTACAGCAAGAAGTATTAGAAGATAATTTTGATATGGATGAAGTGTTAAAAGAAGAAAAATCTTCTATAATATTTGGAGATATTATACAGCTAGGAAAACATAGAGTAGTCTGTGGAGATAGTACAAATGGTGCAGATGTAGAAAAATTAATGAATGGAAAAATGGCGGATCTTATAATAACGGATCCGCCTTATAATGTAAATTATCAATCAACTAGTACAGGTATGCAAATTATGAATGACAATATGAATGAAGATGATTTCGAGAATTTCTTATTTCTTGCACATAAATGCATGTATGATTTTTCGAGAGAAGGAGCTCCAATTTATGTGTTTCATTCAGATGTAGGAGGCTATTCATTTAGAAAAGCATTTGTAAATGCAGGATTTAAAATGGCAGAATGTTTAATTTGGCTAAAAAATCAATTCGTACTTGGTCGCCAAGATTATCAATGGCAACATGAGCCTATTCTATATCGGATGGAAAGAAGGAAATGCACATACTTGGTATGGTGGCAGAAGTCAATCTACAATTTTTGAAACAGAAATAGATGAACTAAAGAAAATGACTAAAAAAGAATTAATAGAACTAATAGAGGAATACAAAAAAGATATTCCAACTAGTGTAATTGAATATGACAGACCAAAGAAAAATAAATTGCATCCGACAATGAAACCACTTGGACTATTAGGAATATTAATGCAAAATAGTTCAAAAAAAGGAGATATCGTACTAGATTTATTTGGTCGGAAGCGGAAGCACATTAATAACAGCAGAAAAATTAGATAGAATAGCATATCTTGTAGAACTAGATCCAGTATATTGCGATGCAATAGTCAAAAGATATGTTCAAGAAAAGCAATCAACAGAGGATATTGTGATAATTAGAAAAAATGCACAATATACATACGATGAAATATTTAAAAAATAGGAGGGGGTACTATGGCAACAGCAGGAAGAAAGCCAAAACCAACTCAGATGCACATATTGAATGGAAATCCCTCTAAACTAAGACTGGAAGAAAGAATAAGTAATGAAGTAAAAATGAAAGAGTACGCATTGGGGGAGTCTCCACCAGCACCAGAGTGGCTAGATGATGTGGCAAAAGAAGAATGGAACAGAGTTGCTCCAATGCTTGCAAATTGCAAGTTACTAACAGAAGCAGATACAAAGGCTTTAGAAGCATACTGCAAATGTTGGAGTAGATATATAGAAGCAGAAAAACAAATGGATGAGCTAGGAAGTACCATATTCCAACCTAGCCAAAAAAGTAAATACATACAACAATTGCCACAGGTGGCTATTGCTCAAAAATATTTAAAATTATGCAAAGAATTTATGGCAGAATTCGGTTTGACTCCTAGCAGCAGAGGAAGAATGCAATTGCCAGGAGAAAACGATGAAGATGAAATGGAAAACTTATTTAGAAAGTCAATGCCTTAATGTTTGATGAAGAAAAAGCAAATAGAGCAGTATCATTTGTAAAATTGTTGAGAAATACACAGGGAGAATATGCAAAACATCCATTTAATTTAATGCCATTTCAAGAAAAAATTGTAAAAGATTTATTTGGAACAGTAAATGATGAAGGATTCAGACAATTTCGTGAAGCCTTTATTTTTTTACCTAGAAAAAATGGAAAAACAGAATTAATTGCAGCACTTGTATTGTATTGCTTGTTTATGGATGATGAATATGGAGCCGAGATATATTCTGCGGCAACATCTAGAGAGCAAGCAACAAAAGTGTACCAAGCTTGCTGTGCAATGATTAGAATGAATCGAGCATTATCAAGTAGATGTAAGATAATAGAATCCCAAAAAAGAATAGTACGATATGACACAAATTCATTTTATAGAGCAATATCAGCAGAAGCAGGAACTGCACATGGATTTAATGCACATGTAGTAATTTATGATGAAATACATGAAGCACCAAACAGAGAATTATATGATGTATTAAAAACATCTATGGGAGCTCGTAGACAACCATTATTCATAAGTATTACAACTGCAGGAGCAGATACAAATGGAATTTGCTATGAATTATACCAATATTCTAAAATGCAAATCGCAAAAAAGGAGAGAGGCGAAGAATATGATAAAACCTTTTATCCAGTTATATATGAAGCACCAGAAGATGCAGACATTTGGGATGAAAAAACTTGGTTTATAGCCAATCCTGCTCTAGGAGTATTTAGAAGTTTAGAAGAATTTAGACAAACAGCAACTAGAGCCAAAGAAATACCATCATTGGAAGCAGGTTTCCGAAGATTATATTTGAATCAATGGGTTAATTCAGATGTTGCATGGATGAATATGAGTAAATGGCATTTGTGTAATGATTTTATTCCAGAATCTGAATTACTCGGAAAAGAGTGTTATTGTGGAATAGATTTATCAGCAACAACGGATTTAACATCCGTTAATCTAGAATTTAGATTAGAAGATGATAGATATGTGATGCTATCTCACTCATTTATTCCAGAGAATAGAATTTTAGAAAAAGAAAAGATAGATAGAGTACCATATTCAGTATGGATAAAACAAGGATATATAACTGCAACACCAGGAGATGTAATAGATTACGAATTCGTAAAATCGTATATAAGAAATGCAGCTATGAAATTTCAAATAAAAGAAATATGCTTTGATCCGTGGAATAGTACACAAATTGCAAATGACCTTGAAAATGAGGGATTTGTACTAGTAGCAGTAAGACAAGGATATGCTACTTTGTCAGAGCCTACAAAAGATATTTTAGCATTAGTGTATCAAAGAAGAATCGTACACAATCAAAATCCAGTATTGACTTGGGCAATATCTAATTGTATCACTCGTCAAGATCCAAATGGAAACATAGCATTAGATAAAGCAAAAAGCAAAAATAGAATAGATCCAGCGGCTGCAATGGTAAATAGCCATAGTAGAGCAAGAATGTTGGATACAACGATAGACTTAAATAAACTAATATTAGGAGATGATTTCTCATTTTAGAAAAGGAGGGAAGAAAATTGCGGAATACGAAATATTGTAAAGAATTTAATAATAAAAAATGAAGAAGCACAAAAAGCAGAAACAGAGCAGGAAAGCAATATTGTTACTCCCTCACGATGGTTAATAAATTGGATAAACGGTGGAGAAACTGATTCAGGAGAAATAGTAAGTGAAGAAACAGCAATGAAAATGGCGGCAGTATATGCATGTATTAGATTATTAAGTCAAAGTGTTGCAAAACTTCCACTCCACACATATAGCACAAAAGCAGGAAAAAAAGATAGAGAATATACTCATCCAGTAGCATATCTATTAGAAACTAGACCAAATCCATATATGACACCTTATGAATTTAAAGAAACAATGGAAATGCATAGGCAATTATTTGGAAATGCATATGCAGAAATTCAATTTGGCAGAGATGGATATCCAAAAGCATTGTGGATTTTGAATCCAGCAGTAACAGATGTAGTAACAGATGAAAAAAATCACGGAAAAGTCTGGTATACAACAGTCCTTCCTGATGGACAGGCAGTAAAATTAAAATTTGAGAATGTATTACATATAAAAAACATTGGAATAACAGGCTTAAAGGGAATGTCGCCGATATCAGTAGCTAGAGAAACTATTGGAAGTCAAATGGCATCACAAAAATATGTTTCAAAATTTTATAAAAATGGAACTACTGCAAAAGGTGTGTTAACCGTACCAGGCGTAACGCTAAAACCAGAAGCCAAGAAAATCGTTCGTGAAGAATGGGAAAAGATGAATACAGGAATGACAAATGCAAATCGAATAGCAATATTAGATTCAGGTATAACATATCAAGATTTAACAATGAGTCAAGCCGATGCACAATTCATAGAAACACAAAAACTAAATACCACAGATATAGCAAGAATATATAATGTTCCACCACATCTAATTGGTGACTTGGAACATGCAACTTTTAGCAATATAGAACACCAATCAATTAGCTTTGTAAAAAATACATTACAACCGCTTCTAGTAAGCTGGGAACAGGCAATTCAATATCAATTATTTACACCTACAGAGCAAAAAAAGTATTATTGTAAATATAATGTAGATTCTGAATTAAGAGGCGATAGTAAATCAAGGGCAGAGTATTATGAAATTATGGAACGCATTGGAGCATACAACATAGATGAAATACGAAATAAAGAAGATCTACCAGAGTTAGCAGATGGATTAGGTAAAAAACACCTAATTAGTTTGAATTATACATTATTGGAACTACTAGAAGAATATCAACTAGGCAAAATTACAACAGGAAACAAAGAACAAAATGAAACAGAAGAAAATAATGAAAATGATAATGAAGGAGGTGGAAAAGAGAATGAGCAAGATAGCAAATAAATTTTGGAATTGGACAAATAATATAGAAACCAATACTCCAGAATT
Source organism: uncultured Clostridia bacterium (assembly GCA_947626865.1). Taxonomy (GTDB): domain Bacteria; phylum Bacillota; class Clostridia; order TANB77; family CAG-508; genus CAG-269. Next base: position 48,570 of record CANQTZ010000002.1, on the reverse strand, counting down.
AAGACTAGAAGGCGAAATTGCATCTGAAACATGGTGGGGAGATGAAGTAACTCCAAAATTGTTTAAAGATGAATTAAACAGATATAAGGATAAAGATATTGTTGTTTGGATAAACTCTCCTGGTGGAGATGTAATTGCAGGTAGCCAAATATATACAATGCTAAAGGAACATAAAGGAAAAGTAAGTGTTAAAATAGATGGACTTGCTGCAAGCTCTGCATCATTTATTGCAATGGCTGGGGATACAGTAGAAATGTCACCAACAGCAATGATGATGATACATCTACCAAGTACAATAGACTGGGGAGATAAAAATGATTTCGCTAGAGCTATTGAAAGATTAGAAGAAGTAGAAGCGGCCATTATAAATGCATACGCATTAAAAACAAAATTACCAAATGAAGAATTATCAAAGATGATGGAAGCTCAAACTTGGATGAATGCTTATAGAGCAAAAGAACTTGGATTCATTGATGAAGTGTTATATACAGACAATGAAAATGATGCTAAAAAGCCATTTGACTATACTAAAAAGGATGTATCTAATTGCATACAAAATAGTGTTAAACAAATACAAGATAAAATGAAAAAGATGCAAGATGATGTCGAATTAGAAAAACTAAAAATTGAATTGGATTTATTGGAAATGCAATAATCCAATTTTTATATAAAACAGAAAAAGAACAAATGTCACGCTCCTTCTAAAATTAAAATTTTAGGAGGATTTATTATGAATTTAAGAGAATTAAGACAAAAATTTGCTGCATTAGTTGCAGAAGCAAAAAAATTATCTAATGAAGGAAAATTAGATGAAGCAAAAGCAAAAACAGAGGAAGCAAAAGCTATTAATGAACAAATTAAACAGGCAGAGGAAATCGAAAGAATGGAGGAAGAACTTCAAGGAGATGCAGGAACACCAGTAGATGAGCCAACTGATGAAAAAAAGGCAGATGTTAATAAGGCATTTTTGAAAGCATTAATGGGGAAAAAATTAACACCAGCAGAAAATGCTCTAATTGAAAAAGCAGGAGAGGGTCCTGATGAGCCAAATGGAAGTATATTAGTACCTCAAGATGAAAATACAAGAATCAATGAATATAAAAGACAATACAAATCTTTAAGAACACATGTAAGAGAGTATAGGACAACCGTAGTATCTGGATCATTTGTATATGAAAATAATAGTACAATGACTTTATTACAAGATATTGATGAAATGGAAGAAATTCCACAAGAAGATGGACCAAAATTCAAAACAAAAGGATATAGCATCAAAAACAAAGGTGCAATATTACCAGTTTCAAATTATTTACTTGCAGATGAACAATCTGGATTAATGAGTTATGTAGGAAGATGGTTTGCTCGTAAAGCAGTAAAAACAGAAAACGCAGATATTCTTGCAGTAATGAAAGCAGATAAAACTGCAAAAGCACTAGCAGACTGGAAAGCATTAAAGAGATCATTGAATAAAGATTTAGATCCAGCATTAATACCAGGTAGTGTAATCATAACAAACCAAGATGGATTTGATGAATTAGACAATGCAGTAGATGAAAATGGTAGACCAATTTTACAACCAGATCCAAAAAATCCAACTCAAAAAATGTTCAAAGGATTAACAATTGATGTGTATTCAAATAATGATTTACCATCTAATGAAAAGAAAGCTCCAATCTTCTATGGAAACCTAGAAGAAGCAATAACTTTTGTAAATCGTGAAAGATATGAGGTAGCAAGATCTAAAGAGGCAGGATTCACTAAAAATGCAACTTTGATTAGAGTAATGGAAAGATACGATGTTATAAAAACAGATAATGAAGCCTACATCTATGGAGAACTTGCAATAACAGATGCAGCAGAAGGATAAAAATAAAAAAGGAGGTGCTTTTTAATGATGACATTGGAAGAAGCAAAAACATTCTGCAGAATAGACAATGATGATGAAGATGCTTTGATTAAAACTTTGTTAAAAACTGCAGATGAATATATAGAATCTGCGTGTGGAAAAAAGTACGATAAAAATTCAGAAAAAGCAAAACTATGTCAAGGTTTACTTGTTAATCATTGGTATGAAAATAGGTCACTAATAGGAAATAAAAAAGCACTTCCTTATTCTATTGAAAATTTATTATTACAATTGAGATATGACATAGAAAGTAGTGATGAAAATGACAAAAACTGAACAATATAGAAAAAGAATAATTATTCAAAAATATACAGAAACAAAAAATAGCAGAGGTATGGTAAAAAAAGAATGGCAAGATTATAAAAGAGTATGGGCTAGCATAAAAACAGGAATACAAGATGAAACTGAAGAATCCAATAAAATAAATCCAGTAAAAATGTGTGAAATTACTATAAGATATGACTCTATTATAGAAAATGAATTAGCAGACACAGAGAGATATAGGATATTCTATAAAAGACCATATAATCTAAAAGGAATTGAAAATGTGGATGAATCTAATATTGAACTAAAACTAAAATGTGAGGCAATTGGAATATGAGTAAAGGTCAAGAAACAGATATTAGATTATATGGATTTGAAGAATTATATGAAAAATTAGAAATAATGCCCAATAAAGTTAATTCTGTTGTAGATAAAGCATTAAAACAATGTGCAAAACCTGTACAAGAAGAAGCAAAAAGGAGAGCGAGAAAAAGTAAAACACCAGGAGGAACAAGTGGACATGGACATATGGCTGACCATATAGAAATAAGTGATGTAGAACAAAAAGGTACAGAGAAAAGGGTAATTGTTGGATTTACTAAAGGCGACAATTCGCCTTTTTATTATGCAAAATTTATTGAATGGGGTGCATCGAGTGGCCCATGGTCCAGCTCACATTATGGAAAGAAACCTTTTATGCGACCTGCTTATAAAGCAAAAGTTATGGAATCACTAGAAATATTTAAAAATCTAGTGGGAAAGGAAATAACAAAATAATGGATGCACATGAAAAAATTTATGATGTTTTATCTAAACTGAATTATCCTGTGGAATTTGATACATACACAGGAACTGAAAAAAAGTATATTACTTATTTTGAAGTGTTAGAAAAAACTGATTTGACATCAGAAGATGTAGATGAAGTTATAGGACATGATTTTCAAGTGGATATATTTTCAAATGAAGATCCAACTGAAATAAAGAATAAAGTAGTAAAAGCATTAAAAGAAAATGGTTTTTATCAAATTACTTGCCAAGATTTTTATGAAAGCGATACAGGGATGTATCACAAAGCAATAACTTGTTATTTACCAGAGTATAAAGTAGAAAATTAAACAGAAATCCTCCTACTCCTTCACAAAATAAAATTATAGGAGGAATGAAAAATGCCTAGACAAATAGGATTAGAAAATTTGACAGTAGCACTTGTTAAAGAAGATACAACATCTGGCATAACATATGCTACACCAATAAAATTAGAGAGAAGTATAAAAGCAAAAATCTCTCCAAAAACATCATCTGAAAAATTATATTCTGATGATTCTGTAGAAGAAATCTTAAACAATTTTGATTCTTGTGATGTGGAAATTGAAATTAACCAATTACAATTAGCAACTAGAGCCTTAATTCAAGGATCAAAAATTGTAAATGGAATACTTGTAGAAAATAAAGATGATATCGCACCAGAACTTGCATTAGGATTTAGAAGTAAAAAATCAAATGGAAAATACAGATATGTTTGGCTTTTAAAAGGAAAATTTGAAATAACAGAAGATGAATATGAAACAATTGGAGAAAAACCTACTGCACAATCAAATACAATAAGTGGCTCATTTTATGGAAGAAATTATGACGGCAACTGGAGAATAATGGAGGATGAAGATGCAGAGGGAACTGATGCAGATAGAATTGCAAAATGGTTTAAAGAAATTCCTACAATAGCAACTAGTGGAAGTGGAGTAGGACTAGGAGAAAAAGTAAATGAAAAAGAACATCCACTAGAGCCAGAAGTAGAGGAAGAAACTGATGATAATGAAATAATTTAATCAAATAGTATAGGTGGAGGAAACTCCACCTTAAATTTATATAATAGGAGGAATAAAAAATGGCAACAAAAAAAGTAAAAGCAAGTGACTTAAAAGCAAGTAAAAAAAATAAAATTACATTAGAAGGGATAGAATATGATATAACATTAGACCTTAATGCATTTGCAGAATTAGAAGAAATATATGGAGATGTAACAGAGGCACTAGATGGATTAGAAAAAGGCTCATTTAAAGCAATAAGAGCAATTTTATATGCAATCTTAAAAAGCCAAAATGAAGAATTGACTTTAGTAAAAGTTGGAAAAATGATAAATATGTCAAATATTGTAGAAATTACAGAAAAATTAAATAATACAGCAGAAAATTCATTACCAGAATTAGATGAGGATAAAGTGGAAGAAAAAAACGATTAAAAGAGTCAGGTGTCAATCAAGAAGAAAACAATTGGGATTGGCGGCTGGCTCTATTATTTAGGCATAAAAATATTGAGTATTCCAGAAAAAGACTTTTGGAAAATGACACCAAGAAAGTTGTGTATATTAGCAGAATTACATTATAAATATTCGCAATTAAATGGTAAAGGGGTAGAAGATGAGGAAGATTCACTAGGGTATATTGATGAAATATTCAATTAGGAGTGAATAAGTATGGCAGTAGAAGAAACTTTGGCAAAACTTGGTATACAAATCGCATTTGATTCTAGTGGACTAAAAGAAGGAATAACAAAAGTTAATAATAATCTAAAAACATTAAAATCAGAGTTAAATTTGTCAAGGTCTACTATGTCAAACTTTGGAAATACCACAGAAAGCCTAAAAATCAAAGCAGAAAATTTAAGTCAAACAATAACAAATCAAAAAGCAAAAGTAGAATTATTAAGAAAACAATATGAAGCATCAGCTCAAACTAAAGGAGAGGATGCGACTGCTACACAAAAATTAAAAGTACAATTAAATAATGCAACTGCAACATTAAATGAAATGGAAAGAGAATTAGAAAATCTTAATGCTGACATAAAAGGACATGTAGCAGAATGGAAAGCATTAGGAACAACTCTAACTAATGTAGGCGGAAAAATAAAGACAGTAGGTAGCACAATATCAAGTATAGGTAGTACACTAACAAGATATGTAACAGTACCAATTGTAGGGGTTGGAACTGCATCTGCAAAGGCGGCTATAGATTTTGAAAGTGCATTTGCAGGGGTAAGGAAAACAGTAGATGCTACCGAAGAACAATTCGCAGAATTAGAGCAGGGAATCAGAAAAATGTCAACAGAAATGCCTGCAAGTGCCGAAGAAATAGCAGCAGTTGCAGAAGCGGCTCGGACAATTAGGTATTAAGACCGAAGATATTCTAGAATTTACAAAAGTTATGATAGATTTAGGAGAATCAACAAATCTATCGTCAACAGAGGCAGCAAGTGCTTTGGCTAAATTTGCAAACATAACAAATATGAGTGCAAAGAATTATAGTAATCTTGGATCTGTAATAGTAGCATTAGGAAATAACTTTGCTACAACTGAAGCTGATATAGTAGAAATGGCAACACGATTAGCAGCTACTGGAGAATTAGCAGGATTATCAGAGCCACAAATTATGGCATTGGCAACATCTATGAGTTCAGTAGGAATCGAAGCTCAAGCAGGTGGATCTGCAATGAGTAAATTACTAAAACAGATCCAAGTTGCAGTAGAAACAGGAAATAGCGATTTGAATAGCTTTGCTTCTGTAGCAGGAATGACAGCAACACAATTCAAAAAAGCATTTCAAGAAGATTCTGTTGGAGCATTGTCTGCATTTATAGAAGGACTTAATGATACAGAAAGAAATGGAAAGTCTGCAATTGTTATACTAGATGAAATGGGATTAAATGAAGTAAGACTTTCAAATACAATATTATCTCTAGCAAATGCAGAAGGACTTATGACTGGTGCTATAGATATGGCAAACCAATCATGGAATGAAAATAGTGCTTTATCAAAAGAGGCAGGACAAAGATATGCAACAACCGAAAGTCAATTGAAAATGCTTAAAAATTCTATAAAAGATGTAGGAATAGAATTAGGACAAGCTCTATTACCAGTATTGTTAGAGTTAGTGGAAATGATAAAACCTATTGTTGCTAAAATCAAAGAATGGGCTACTAATTTTAAAAATTTAGATGAACGGAACGAAAAAGAGTAAAATTGCTTTTGCGGCCTTTCTTGCAGCACTAGGACCAGCACTATCTATAATAGGAAAAGTAGTAAGTTCAATAGGAAGCATAGTAACGGTAGCAGGAAAACTATCAACTGCAATTGGAAATGCAGGAGGAATTGCAAAAATATTTTCAAGTGCTATTGGAGCGATAACAAGTCCAGTAGGTTTAGCGGTAGCAGGAATAGCAGCATTGGTGGCCGCACTAGTGCATTTATATAATACGAATGATGAATTTAAAGAAAAAGTACATGCGGCAGTAGAAAAAATAATGCAAGTAGTACAAAAATTATGGGAGATAATACAACCAATACTAGATATCCTTATGGATTTACTTGCACAATTATGGGATGCAATACAACCACTGATAGAAGTAATTGGAAATGTACTTGTAGATGTAATTATGGTTTTAATGGATGTATTAGGAGTAGTCCTAGATGCACTAAAACCAATTGTAAAACTAATAGGTGTATTATTTGATGCACTAAAACCTATAATATCAGCAATAGGAGATTTAATTGCAGCACTAGCACCAGTAATAGAATTATTAATAAAAATAGTAGTAGAAGCATTGAAACCAATCATAAACATACTTTCTGTTATTGTTCAGGCACTTACTCCAGTAATAGAAGTATTGATAAAAATAGTTTCAGTAGCACTAAAACCAATTATTGATGTTTTATCAACTATTATAAAATGGATAGCAGATTTTATAAATGCAATAATGAATATAGGAGATGTATTGCCAAAAGTAGGAGAAGCAATATCAACTGGATGGAATAATATAAAATCATGGTTTAGTGATGGAATTAGCAAAATAACAGAATGGTGGAGTAATGGATGGAATTCTATTAAGGAAAAAGGTAGTGAAATATGGGGAAATATTAAGACAGGCATTTCAAATACATGGGATAATATAAAAACTACAAGCTCAAATTTAGTTACTAATATAAAAGATGGAATTTCTAACAAGTGGAACGAAATAAAAACTGCAACATCGAATACATGGGAAAACATTAAAAACAAGGTAGTAGGAGCTCATGAATGGATGTACAATCATAACTACTACTATGAAAATATATGTAATTTTATTTCTACAAAATGGACAGAAATAAAAAATAAAACATCTGAAGTATGGAATAATATAAAGACAAGTGTAAGTAATACAGCAAATAATATCCAAACTGCTATAAGTACAAAATGGAATGAAATAAAAACTGCGACATCAAATGCTTGGGAGAATATTAAGACAGCTACATCAAATGCTTGGAATAATGTAAAAAATTCAGTAAGTAATACCATAAATAATGTAAAAACTGCTATAAGTACAAAATGGAACGAAGTTAAAACTGCGACATCAAATGCTTGGAATAATATAAAAACCAATACAGCGAATGCGTGGGAAAATGTAAAAAGTACAGTAAGTAATAAAATATCACCAATAATAAGTAATGTATCAAATGCTTGGAATAATATAAAAAATAATACTATAAATGCATGGAATAATTTGAAATCAAATGTAGCAAATAAAGTAACAGAAATAAAGAATGCAATTTTCAATAAATTTAATGAAATTATAAATTCTGCAAAAAATTGGGGTAGAAATTTAATACAAGGATTTATAGATGGAATAAAAGGAATGATCCAAAATGTGAAAAATGCAGTTTCAAATGTTGTAAATGCAGTAGCATCATTTTTAGGATTCCACTCTCCAGCAAAAGAAGGCGAAGGTCGTCACATCATTGAATGGGGAGAAAATATGATAGCAGGATTTATGGATGGTATTGATAATAAATCAAAGGCATTAAAAGAAAAAATGGCCTCTGTTTTATCTGCTCCAAATTTATCATCAAAAGTAGATATAGGATTGCAATCAATAAATGGTAAACCTGCAAAAGCATTAGCAAATACTACTACAAACAATAATACAACCACAAATAATAGTAATTTTACATTACATATTGATAAGTTTGTAAATGAAAGAGAGCAAGATATAGAAAGACTCGTAGAAGAAATTGAATTTTACAGACAGAAACAATTGACTGCAAAAGGAGGTACTATATAATGGCATATTTTATTTACAATGGTAAAAATTCTAGAGATATGGGGGTAATACTAGAAAGTTTACCTCCTATCACTAGACCAAAAAGAAGAATGGAAACATTAACTATTCCAGGAAGAAATGGAACTTTATGTATAGATGAGGGAGTATATGAATCAATTCCAATATCACTAAAATGCACATTAAAACGAGGTGTAGAGCCTCATAGAATCACCAGTTGGCTTGAGCCATTTGGAAATATAACTTTTAGTGATGAAATAGATAGATATTATAAAGCTAGAATTGTCAATTCAATACCATTAGAAAGAATATTTAGGATAAGCAGACAATTCATACTACAATTAGAACTACAACCATTTGCATATGGTAAAGAAAAGTATAGAAAGAAATACCTAACAGGAATAACGCACGAAATCTACATTCCAAATGCTAACACAAATATGTACCCATATATAAAAGTATCAGGCTGGGGAGAAATATCATTAACAATAAATGATAGAACAATGGTATTAACACCAGATGAATATGTAGAATTAGACTGCGAATTACAAATTGCATATAAAGACAAAGTAAGTGCCAACAATCGAGTGTATGGCTCTTTTTTTGAATTAAAACCAGGAGAAAATACCATAAGTATATTTGGTAATTATACTGAACTAGAAATTGTATATCAAAAAATGTACATATAGAAAGGAAAACCTATGATTACCTTACATGATTCACGAACAAAAAACTTTAATAATAATGGACTAGGAATATTAAGAGATTGCTTATCAGCAAAAGTTTGCGAAGTCTTAAATGGAGAATTTAATATAAACATTACTTATCCTGTAGGAGGATATTTATATTCAGATTTAGTCGAGGACAATATCATAGTAAGTGATGTAGGATATGGCAAAAGGCAGGCATTTAGAATTAAAAATGTAAATAAAAGATTAGATAATATTGAGGTATATGCTACACATTTATTTTATGACTTAAATGATAACTTAATAGAGGACATATATCCACAATCACAAACAGGAGAAGCGGTTATAAATTACATATTGAGTCATGCACAATATAAACACGATTTTATTGGACATAGTAATATAACAAAAACATCCACATCTAGAATCATTAGAAAAAATGTAGTAGAAGCATTAATAGGAGAAGAAAATAATTCATTTATCAATAGATGGGGTGGCGAAATTATTAGAGATAATTACGATATTACAATGGTAAATAAAAGAGGTGTTGCAAATGGCATGCAAATCAGATATGCAAAAAATTTAACAGGAATTGAATTTCAAATAGATAGAACAACGGTAGGAACTAGAATTATGCCAAAAGCATTTGATGGACAATTACTACCAGAAAAATATATAGATAGTCCAAATATAGATTTATATCCACATCCAATAATAAAAATAATAGAATATTCAGATATAAAATTGGCAGGAGAAGATGGAGAAGGATATGCAACTACAACTGAATTATATCAAGCGATGAGAGATAGAGTACAGGAAGAATTCAAAAATGAAATTGATAAGCCTACAATAACTACCACAGTAAATTTTATAGAATTAGCAAATACAAAGGAATATCAAGAATACAAGGAATTAGAAAAGTTAAATATAGGCGACTATACCACAGTATATGTACCACACTTAAATATAGATGTTACACAAAGAGTTTACAAAACCACTTTTGATGCATTACTTGGTAGATTTACAGAGTTTGAAATGGGATATGTAAAATCAAATTATATAACACAAATTATAAAAAGCGAAGCCAATATGAATGATGTTGTATTACCAAGTATAGTAGAACAAGCGGCCAAAAGTTCAACAGAGCAAGTGAATCAACAAATAGAGGAACAAGTAAATGCAGCACTTGCAGGATATGTATATAAAACTAAAGAGGCACTATATGTAATGGATAGTAGCAGTTTAAATGGTGCAAGAAAAATTTATAGATGGAGCAAATTGGGATTAACTTATAGTGATAAAGGTATGAATGGACCATATGAAGTAGTTATGAGTCAGGAAGGCGAAATCAATGCAGATTTTATAAAAACAGGAACTATTGATCCAAAACTTATTGGAGCAGGTATCAATGCAAGTTTAATTACGGAAGGAATAATAAATGCAGACCTTATCACAGATGGAGAAATTAATGCAGATTTAATAAAAAAAGGCGAAATCAATGCAGACTTAATAAAGAAAGGCAGTATTGATGCTAGCTTAATTACAACAGGTTTATTAAGAGCAGATGTGATAGCGAGAGGAATTTTAAAAGATACTCGTTCAACCTTTAGTATTGATTTAGAAACTGGAAAAATTACATTTGACAAAATATCACTAAATAGATTGGCAGCAGTAAATGGAACAATAGAAATAGAAGGAGATATAAATGTCACAGGAGATATATATGCTAAAGGTAAAAAAATAAATGAGGAGGAAATTAGTAATGGCTGAAATATTAATGAAAACTAATATATTTGACATAGATTTTGAAAAAGGAACTTTTAAGCCGAGAGAAAAAGTACAATTAGTTCAATATGACAACAAAACGAATCTTTTCGTTTTCAATATAAGCAATGACATACCTGCAGGTAATTTATTAATGTTAAAAATAAAACATTATGAAGGAGAAGTATTCGAATATCCATTGGTTATAAATAATAATAGAGCCCAAGTATTGATAACAAATAATTTAACATATATACCAGGAGAAATTAAAATGACAGCATCTTTGGTCGGAACAGACAACAGGGTTATAACTGCAGTAGAAATGTTAGAAAATATTCCAATTATAGAAGCAATTCAAGGCGAAATGCCACCAGAAGAAGAAATGAATGCACTAGAACAATTATTGTCAGACAATAATTCATTAAAAAAAGAATTACAAGAATTGATAGAAGATCATCTAAGAAGATTAGATGCTGGAGAATATGATGGAGCAGAGGTCGAAATAAGAAAAGCAGAAAATCATATTCAATGGAAATTAACAGATGAAGATGAATGGAAAAATGTCGTATGTTTAGATGAATTGATAGGCCCACAGGGCGTGCGTGGTATTTCAGGAATATATGTAGGAGAAACAGAGCCAGAAGATCCAGAAATTTTAGTTTGGATTGATACAACGGAAGATGCACTAGCGGTAGATATAAAAGAACTAATTGATAAGCTAGAAGAAATTTTGAAAGATATTAATGGGGAGGATGTACAATGAGTTATACTGAACGAATAGTTCCTAAAATAGAAAAGGTAAGAGAAACAAAAAAAGGAATACAAAAAGCAATTATAGACCAAGAAGTAGCAGTATATGATGAAGAATTATTTGAAACATATCCAAATAAAATAAGTCAAATAAAAGGACCTAAATATGTATATCCTGCAATAGAGCCAGAATACTTATACGAATCTACGACAGAAAGTGTGTCAAGTAAGAGTTCTCTTTCAGTAAATAAAGCTTATTCAACATCAAGTGGATATATGCCAGCAATAACTACAGATGGAAAATACATTGCAATTTGTTCAAATTATAATAGCGTTAAAGGATTACAAATATACAGAGCAAATTGGAATGAAGATGGAGATAATATCGATAATCTAACAAAAATAATAGAAAAGAATTATAGTGAATTGGGTATTGCAACAAATGGACCATGGTTAAGAACACCAACATTTGGTCATTATGGAGTAGGTGGAAATCCAAATGTTTGTATGTTATGGGTTAGTCATTCTGATTATAGTAACAAATATATCATAGGATTTACTTGGAATAGATTAACGGAAGAATTAGGATATACAGATGAAAATATAGTATCAGGAACATATATATATAGATATTATTCAGGAGCATCTGGATACAGATATGGAGATGTAATTGCACCTGCAGATAAAGATCCATGCGTAGCAGCATTAGCTTGTGATGATGCAGGATTTGGAGAAAATGTTCACATAGTAAGAATAAATCCAACACTAGGTACAATAACTCAAATGCATACATCTTGTCCAGGATTTTCACAAGGCTTGTGGGGATGCTATTTCGCAGCAGATGATAAATTGCTAGTTTTAGGATGTCCAGATTCTTATGCGTGGGGAAATGGAGCTTCTACAATAATGATGCTAAATGCAGATTATACATTGAAAAAATCATATAACGGATCGGAAGAAGTATATAACTATGTAATTAACAAACAAGGAACATATGCAATAAAAGGAAGTACTTTATACAAAGTAACAGTCTCAAGTAGTTCTGTTAGTTTTTCATCTATAAGAAGTATATCAGGCTTACCAAGTTCAATTAGTTATGGTGGATGGTTTTCAAATGATGGACTTTTCTACTATGTTGTAAATTCAAGTGGATATTTAGAGTGTTATGCAGTAGATTATAATTCATCTAACTGGCAAAGATTATTAAGATTATCTTGGAATGCATCGGCAAATAATATAGGAATATCTGCAAATCAAAGATTCTATATTCAGTTTTCATCATCAACATATATAAGGGGAATATTACAACACAAAGATCCAATACTAAAAGGCGTGAGAATTATGGGGGTTGAATATCTTCCAAAAACTCCAACAAGCCTTTATACAGCCACACCATCTGATGTTGTTAATGGAAAAACTTTTGTAGGAAATACTGGATCTAGGGTAAGAGGAACAATGAGCAAAAGAGGAAAGTTAACAGTTATACCTAAAGCTGAAACACAGACATTTTCATCAGGATATTATTCAGAAATCCAAGTAAATGGAGATGCAAATCTAATAGCAGAAAACATAAAAAAAGGCGTAACTATAATGGGTGTAAAAGGTACTTACAAGGGATAGGAGGAATAGAAAATGGCAAATATAAAAATTAGATTATATAAAGGCGGACCATTTGTTCCGTTTCCTACAATTAAAGGAGATGCTTTCGTTTATGGAGATTTTACAGAGGAACAATTAGAAAGATTAGTTGGACCTCGTGGACCAGAAGGAAAAAAAGGAGAAAAAGGAGATCCATTTACAATAAGCATAATAGCATCAAGCCTACAAGAATTAATGGAAAAATATCAAGATGTAGCAGGAGATACATATGCATTAATCTCAAATGATATAGAGAATCCAGAGAATGGACAATTATATATAATGACTGAAAATGGCTGGGAATTTGTTGTAGATTTAAGTGGACCAAAAGGTGCAACAGGAGAAAAAGGATTAGCAGGAATATATGTAGGAGAAGATGAGCCAGAAGATAGAAATGTAGTTTGGATTAATACAAAAGAAACATATGATAGCGAAACATATGTTGTACTAAATAAAAAAATGATTAATACAGGAAGCGGAAATGTGATAAACCTAGAAAATAATTATGAATATCGAAGGGGAATATTAGAAGCAGATCCAGATACAGGAATAGGATTAACATTAATATTGCCAGATGACATTCCAGATGATTTCAATTGTAGGGTAATTTTTAAAACACCACCATCTATACCAGACAGATATAATTTTATACAAGCAGAAAATATTAATTTTACGGATGGATATTACATAGGAGAATTTTACTTACAAAGTGATAGTCAGGTTATTTTAGACATATTTAATCTTGGAGATAGAATTATATGCAAAGCAGAACAATTGAGATAGGAGGAAAATAAAATGGCGAAAATATACATACCAGATGGAAAAGGAAATTATATACCATTTCCAGTATTGAAAGGCGATAAAGGAGAAAAAGGCGATAAAGGACAAGATGGAGCTGATGTGGAATTTGCAATTATAGATGAATACTTATGCTATAGATATCCTGAACAGGAATGGGTGCAAATAGTATCAGTAGCAGAAATAACAGGACCAAAAGGAGAAACAGGTACTATTTTTGTTCCAAGTGTAGATGAAGAAGGAAATTTATCTTGGACTAATGATGCAGGACTAGAAAATCCAGAAACGATGAATATAAAAGGCGACAAAGGAGATGTTGGAGAAAAAGGAGAGCAAGGAAATCCAGGAGAGCCAGGACAAAAAGGAGAAGATGGATATACACCACAAAAAGGTACAGATTACTTTACACCTGAAGAAGTACAAAATATTATAACAACCATCGAAACATCGCTAAAGCAGTATATAGATGAACAATTGCAAAATTTACAGAATACATAAGAATAGGAGGAAAAAAATATGGAAGCAATTACATTGCAACAAATTGCAACAGGATTAGGAATAATAGTAGCAATTATGACTCCACTAATCGCATTGTATAAAGCATACAAAAAGAATATAGAAAACAGATTTGATAATATTGATAAGATAATAGAAAATCAACGAGTAGAAATAGAATCATTAAAAAAAGAATCTACAATAAATAAAAACGAAAACTTATTACTTATAAAAAGTGTACAAGCTTGTTTGAAAGGCTTAAAAGAACAGGGATGCAATGGACCAGTAACAGAAGCAATTTCAAATATAGATGAATATTTGCTAAAAGCAAGTCATTAAAGAAGGGAGGTGCGAAATATGGATATTGAATATTTGATATTAAATTCATCAAAGATATTAGCATTAATCGGCTTATTAGCTTTTATTGTTACAGTAATAATTGAAGTGATAAAAGATACAAAGCCACTAAATCAAGTACCAACGCAATTAGTGGTACTTATAGTATCAATGCTAGTGTGTGTTATAGGATATTTAGCGTATGCTTCGTATTCAGGAATGCCAATAACTTGGTACTATATTTTCGCTGCTTTTGTGTCATCATTTATAGTATCTTATGTATCAATGTATGGATTTGACACATTAAGTAAATTATACAATAAATTCAAAAAGTAAATAACAAAAACAGAAAAAGAACACCTGCTCCAAAAAAATAAATATTTGGAGGTAAGAAAATGGCTACAAAAACTCAAGTAAATAATTTTATAAAGCAGTTGTCACAATTAGCAATTGCAGAATGTAATAGAAGAACAAAGAAAGTGTTGCCAAGTATTTGTATAGCACAGGCGGCATTAGAAACAGGATGGGGAACATCCACATTAATGACAAAAGCAAATGCATATTTTGGAATAAAAGCTACTAGTGATTGGAAGGGAAAGGTATTTAATTCTAAAACATCAGAGTGTTATGATGGAAGCACATATATAAATATAACTGCATGTTTTAGAGCATATAATTCGGTTGCAGAATCAGTATCTGACTACTATGATTTAATTACAGGATTAAGTAGATATGCAGGTGCTGTAAATGAAAAAAATGCCGAAAAATGTATAACAGCAATAAAAAATGGAGGATATGCAACTAGCCCTACATATATAAAAAATGTTATGAGTATAGTGAATCAATATAATTTGACACAATATGATTCGTGTATGACAAACAATGTCACCAATACTAGTAGTCCAAGTCCTGCACCTACAGGTACTACCTATACAGTAGTATCAGGGGATAATTTAACTAAAATAGCAAAAAGATTTGGAACAACAGTAGATGCGATTTATGAATTAAACAAAGCTATTATTGGAAACGATAAAAACTTAATTAAACCAGGTCAAGTGTTCCAAATACCAACTGGAAATGGAACGAAAACTAAAACTATAACTGCAAATAGTGGATTAGTATTGAGAAGCGAAGCAAGAAAAGGATCTACATACCTTGCAGCATATCCAAAAGGAACAAAAGTTACAATTACTGCAGAAAATGTAGCAAATGCAGATGGATATAATTGGGATGCAGTAATAGTAAATGGCAGGTCAGGTTATATGGCAAATGCATATTTAAAATAAGAGGGGAAATCCCTCTTATTTTTATACAACAAAAAAAGCAAAAAGATAATAAAATTCTTCTTGCTTATGATAAATTATTTTTTCTCATATTGGACATCATCGAATATAGGGTCATAAAAAAATTGGTATAATTGTATATTAAATGCTTCACAAATATGAAGAATAGTATCAACCTTTAAAAGATCCACTTTCCCTTGCATAAAATCGTGTAAGGTATTAGAAATACCAGCAAGATTAGTAACAGCATTAATACTTTTTATATCATTTTCTTTCATTAAATTTTTAATTCTACATCGCATTGCATCAGATAGTTGCATTTGCTAATACCTCCTTTATAAAAAAATACCCATAATTAAAGAAAGTATAACAAAAGTTATTGCTAGATGTTTCGAATGCGACCGAAGAAACGGATGAAACCGAAAAAAAAGACAAAGCTTAAATTAAACTTTGCCTTTATACTTTGAATATAAATAATTATGATAAGCACTCATTGCCTCTGCTGTCCCACAATTGCTACAAATTTCAGTTTTATTGTCTTTTCTAGATATTGCAGGATAGCCATAAATGGGATATCCACAATTAGGACATTTTTTTTCACCAGAATATTTCAAACTAATCATCTCCAATCTTATTGACTTCTGCTATAAAAGTTAATTCATACTTTGAAATTTCATCATTAGATAATTTTCGATTATAATAAACAAAAGACCAATAACCAGTTTCTTTTTTATTAACATCATCAAATGAAATGAAATCACTTGGTTGTGTACCTATACTAACACCACGATGTTTCATACCATATTTATAAATCATATACAACACCTCCTATAATGTTACTGAAAATACTTTGCGTATAATATCCATAAGAGATTCTCTAGCAGCAGTATCCAAATCCCAATATCTTGGAAATAAATTTTTTAAGTTGTTTGAAGCAAACATTTCCTTAAATGATGTGACATCATCTGGAGGATAAAGTTTAGCACATTTACTTGAATGTAAATATTCATTCATTCTAGTTAAATTATTACCATAACTAGCAATATATAAGCATAGGTTTTGTTCGCTTGGAGTAAGTGCATTTTTTTCTAAATTTATAACAATAGAATTTATTCTTATGCGTTTTTGTTCCTCATCATAAGGCTCGGTCTTTATCGTAATATGACTATCAGGAGTGGTAGCCTTAAAGATAAAATCGTGATCGTGATAAACTTTAGTTATATTTTTGAATCCATATTCAAGTAGTAAGTTTTTTACAGAATGTAAATTATTTGGAATTATAGTTTTCATAGCAAACACCTCCTACTTGTATGTTAACTCTTTTCAGAGTTAAAGTCCAGCATTTCCTAGAAGTTAATATGCTTTTAAAAATAAAAAAAAATAGCATAATAGCTATTTTTTATCATAATTATTTCGTTCAAATTCTACATCCTTAAAGATAGGGTCATCAAAGAAATCTTTTAATTCTATACTTAAGCCTTCACAAATGTGTAAAATATTATCAATTCTAGGCAAAATAACTTTTCCACGAAAGAAATCGTTCAATGTTGATGGAGGAATTCCAGCTTGCATGGATAATGAATATTCAGTTAAATTGTTTTCTATAATAAGATTTTTGATACGCAAAATTATTGCATCACGAAGTTGCATGCCGAAACCTCCTTTACATTAGTTTATACAAACACAAAAAAAGTATAACAAATTCCGAGAAATCAGAATACGGAAAACTCGGCAAAAAACAATTGACTTTAATAAATAAATAATATAAAATCAAAAGTGTCGGATGTGTCGGAAATTTTTGGAGGAATATTTATGGAAGTAGAAAATATAACTATTGAACGAATAGTGAAAGAAATACAGATATCAGACTTTGCACAATTCATAGATGTTTTAGAAGCAATAGAAAGTTATAAAAATATAGAAGATGTGAAGAAAGATATAATAATTAGAAAGAAACTATTGGAAGAAAATATAGAAATGATGAAAAAATCCCTTTCCAGAAATTAAAAATTGAAAAATTTGCAAAAAATGTAAAATAATGTTATTATTAGTCTGAAAAGGAGGAAATATGAGTGATAAAATCAAAATATGTATTGCAGACGACAATGAAAATGTAGCAAAGAACTTGGCGAGTTACTTATCACTAAACGAAAGAATATATGTAACAGACATCTGTCAAAATGGAAAAGAAACAATAAATTCAATTCTAAAAAAAGAAGTGGATTTTTTAATAACGGATATAATAATGCCAGAGATAGATGGAATTGGAGTAATAGAAAAAATAGAAGAAGAAATAAAAAATGGAAATATAAAACATAAACCAAATATAATAATAGTATCAGCTCTACTACATGATAATCTAAAATTTAATATACTTGACAAGGGTGTAAATTATTATATGACAAAACCGATTGATGTGGATACATTAGAACAAAGAATCATAGAAATATATGAATATGATCAGGATAACCAATATAGGCAACAAGTAATAGATGAAAATATAAAAAAAGAATTGTACCAAATTGGAATATATCCAAATTTAATCGGATATAGCTATATGAAAAGAGCAGTAGAAATATTAATAAAACAACCAATGATCCAAAAAAATTTTAGAAAATATGTATATACAGTATTAGCCCAAGAAGATAATACAGAAATAGAAAAAGTAGAAAAGTCAATAATAAATGCAGTAAATACATCATGGCAAAAAGAAGCAGAAAATGTTTCAAAAATACTTGAGCATACTATGTATCACAAAAGGAAACCATCAACAAGAATATTGTTATCTACAATAGCAGAAAAAGTTAAAAATGAGTTAAAAAGCAAGGAAATTTAGCCTTGCTTTTTGTGTACAAAAATAAAAAAAACAAATCGGAAAAATCGGAAAAATTTTGTCTAAAAATCTTGACATTTTTAGAATTTATTGATACGATTTACACAGAAAATGTTAGCACTAAAGAGGAGGGGGAATATGAGAGAAACGGAAACGCTGAAAGCCTTGCAGCCGTATATATATATATATATATATCGGAAACACTAAAAAGAACAAAGGCGAATATCATCATATAACTGAATTTTGGTAAAAGTAAATAGCATAAAAAGAAAGACATAAAAAATTAAGTATATGTCTATTTTTAGTATATTGTGTGACTATTATAGAGAAAAAGTTACACGAATTTATGAGAATTTTCAAAAAAAACAATTCGGCACGAATTAGTAAATTTGAAAATAAAAAAAATAAAAAATGGCAAGCACAAAAATTGCTTGTACAAATAAAAAGTAAAGAAACTAGCCAGTTTGCTAGTTTCAAAGAATAGGTAAAATGAATTTAAGAAAGGAGTTTTCTATATGAAAATTATTAATAAAAATCGACAAGATAAAGGTATCACTTTGATTGCATTGGTAATTACGATAATCGTTTTGTTAATCTTAGCTGCAGTAAGTATAGCGACATTAACAGGGGAAAATGGGATATTAAGTAAGGCAAATACAGCAGGAGAACAGACAAAAGATGCAGAAGAAGATGAAAGAGTAAAATTAGCAGTAGCAACAGCATTATCAGATAATTTAGGAGAAGGGTTAACAAAGACAAGTTTAGAAAATGCAATAGGAAACGAATTTGGAGAAGATAAAAAAGCTAATTTAAAGGGAGAAGAAAATGGTCCTTGGACATATGAAGGAGAAAGAAAAGAGTATAAAATAGAAACAACGGGAAAAATTACAGAAACAGCAAAAGGAAGCCAAGAAGGGACAGGAACAGGAAAAACAGTTGCCGAGTTGTATGATGGAGTAAATAATCCAGACGAAGAAAATTATAAAGAAGATGCAATGCACATAGGAGACTATGTAAATTATGATGCAGGAACTTGGGAAGAAACAAAAGAAGCACCAACATCAGAAAATCCATTTGAATTTGGAGGATATACAAAAGATCAAAGCAGAAATACAAATGCAACAGGAGGAAGTGCAGGGACTGGAAAATATGAAGGATGGAGAATATGGGATGTGTCAGAAGATAAAAGTACAGTTACATTAATATCGTCAGGATGTCCAGAGCTATATTATCATCCATTTGGTACTAATTATGCCTATAATTCAGAAAAAATATTGACAGGAGAAACGACAGGGACATTAGTTACGGGTCAAGAATCTGATGTGCGAGATTGGAGTGATTATGTACAAGGAAATGTAATTAGTGCAAGAGCAATGAAAAAAAGTGATTTAGATTCATGGTACAAAAAATATATAAATGAAAATGTAGAGAACTTATACGAGATTGATAGTTTTCCAGAAAATACAGCTAATAAGTTAATATCTATAGTTGAAAATGGAATGTATTACTGGCTTTGCTCTGCCGATTACGGCCGCAACTTGTTTTGCGTGGATCCTGATCATCGCTTTGTGTGCGGCGGCAGCGGCGTTGCGCGTGGGGTGCGTGTCCTAGTTTCTCTAAAATCTGGAGTCAAATTTAATAGTACAACAGAAAAAGTAGAAAAAGATAATTTCACATATAATAAATGGACAATAGAATAAGAAGTATAAGTAAATAAGAAACCGAGCGGGCTTGATGTCCGCTTGGATAGGAGCGCAAAATTGGGATGGTGAAAAAATGGGGATAATTAATATGGTAAAGACGATAAAACAGGTACATCCAAACGATGTGGTTTTTATAAAAGTTGGGAATTTTTTTCATGTGTATGGTAAAGATTCTTACATTATTTCTTATTTTTTTGCATATAAATTAAAAAAAATAGAGAATATAAGTTCATGTGGTTTCCCATCTAATAGTTTAAATAAGATAATTGCAAAACTTGAAGAAAATAAAGTGAATTATATAATAGTTGATAGAAGAAATAATTATGAAATAGATGAAATATCAGATAATAGAAATTTAAATAATTATATAAAAATTTTTAAAAAAGCCAAAATATATGTTAATTATAAAACAAGAATAGATAATATAAATAATTTTATGTTAGAAAATATAGATAAAGAAAATTTTAAAATTATAATTCAAAAAATGGAAGAAGTAATAGATGAAAGAAGAAAAATTTCAAGTAATTAATTTTATAAGAAAGTTAATATTGTATATTGATAAAGAATTAAGCAATTTTCCTAAAAAAGACATAGAACTAAAAAATAGAATTAGAAATATTGGTTATGATATACTTGAATTATCCTATGAAGCTAATAATATAAGTAAAATAGAAGACAAAGAAATATTATTAGAAAGAATAATTGCTAAAATTAAGGTTTTAGATTTTCTCTTAAATCTATGTTATGATAAAATGATAATAAACTATAAAAAATATATAAAGTTTGGAGAAAAAATAGATGATATTATAAAATATATAATAGGCTGGAAGAAAAGTATAAATATTAGGGCATAGTTGTATGGCTTTGCTCTGCTAATAACGACAACAACTTGTATTACGTGAATCCTGATAATCGCTATGTGAACAACAACAACAACAATGCGAATGGGGTGCGTGTCCTAGCTTCTATAAACTGTGGTTATGCAATTAATGATTGTATAAGAGATAATATAGAAACAGACTATGTCCTTTAGCTAGGTTAATGGAATTAGCTATAAAGTAAAAATAGATAAATATATTTGTTAGTAGATGTGCAAGTATTCGAAGGGGAGTATATTTTAGAACTGTTTTTAAGATAGTAACTTTCAATAGTTATTATCTTTTTTTACACAAATTTTTATAACAAATAATACTACTTACTAAGCTAGAAAGTCTTATTTGATTGTTATGATAAAGATATTTGTTTTTCTTTATTTTTCTTTTTATATCTCTATATTTGGCGTAATTACCATTTGGTTTTCTACCTAGAAAAATAAATGTATTAGTGCTTTTATAAATTCTAGTTTTTTTGTTTAGTTGCAATTTTTCTTTTTCTAGAAATTTTTCTAGTTGACCGAGACAATATTTTAAATACTTTTTAGAAGGATGAAATAGTAAGAAATCATCTTGATACCTCAAAAAGTATCGTATTTTAAGAGTTTCTTTTATAAAATGATTCATATCGTTAAGAAAAAAGATGGCTAGCACTTGACTTGTCATAGCACCTATACTTAATCCTTTCTCTTCCATTTCAATAATGTCAAACACAATTTTTAAGGCATCTTTATCTTTAATTCTCCTTTTTAATTTTTGTTTTAATATATCATGGTCTATACTTGCAAAAAATTTGCTAATATCACATTTTAAAATAAAATATGTGCCATATTTTATTTTGCATTTTCTATGGAAATTCATAGCTAACCTAATTCCTTCACTTGTACCTAAACCTTTTCTGCTTGCAACATTAACATCTAAAAGGCAAGGAAGGATAGCAGGGTAAAGGATATATCTTGCAACTAAATGATTAATGATTTTGTTTTATTATGGGAAATATAAGGAAAAATAAACAAAAAAATAAAATTTTACCCAAAAAGTTGTATTTGTCATACCTTTTTGGTAAAATAGAAAAGAAGATTATGAAATTATACAAATTCCCAAATTTATAAAAGAAAAAAGAGAAAGCGAAATAAAACTTGAACAATGGATGCAATTTATATCCAAAAAAATAATCAAATACACAAAAAGAGGTGAAAAGATGCCAAAAGTAAGTGTAATAGTACCAATTTACAATGTAGAAAAATACTTATCCAAAAGCTTAGAAACATTAGTAAACCAAACATTACAAGAAATAGAAATCATATTAGTAAACGACGGCTCACAAGACGAATCTGGAAAAATCGCTAAACAATATCAAGAAAAATATCCAGAAAAAATCAAATACTTCGAAAAACAAAATGGAGGATTATCAGATAGCAGAAACTATGGGATGAAATATGCAACAGGAGAATATATTGCATTTTTAGATTCAGATGACTATGTAGAACTAAACATATATGAAGACATGTACAAAATTGCACAAAAAGAACAAAGCGACATGGTTCAATGCAATTTTTATTGGGAATATCCAAAAAAAAGAAAAGAAGGAAAACTAGAAACCTATAACAACTCAAAAGAAATGATAGAAAAAGGAAGAGTAGAAGCGTGGAATAAATTAATAAAAAGAGAAATTATAAAAGAAAATAAAATAGAATTTCCAAAAGGCTATCGCTATGAAGACGTAGAATTTACATATAAATTAGCACCCTACATAAAAAAAGTTTCATTTTTGCAAAAACCGTACATCCATTATATACAAAGACAAAATTCTATTTCAAACTTACAAAACGAAAAAACTAAAGAAATCTTTGGCATCTTTGATAACA
The DNA here is from genome assembly GCA_947626865.1 of uncultured Clostridia bacterium. Taxonomy (GTDB): domain Bacteria; phylum Bacillota; class Clostridia; order TANB77; family CAG-508; genus CAG-269. The sequence goes on along the minus strand of CANQTZ010000002.1, from coordinate 25,284 downwards.
TCTTTGAATTTTACAAAGAAAAAGGATTATATCAAGAATACAAAACAGAGTTAGAATACATTTATGCAAAAACGCTATTTTGTAGCTCTTTTGTGCGTATGGTAAAAATACCAGATAAACAAATAAGAAAAGAACTAATAAATCAAACATTTGAAAACGTAAACACAAAATTCCCACAATGGAAGAAAAATGAAATCCTAAACAAAAATAAGACACTTAAAAATCTATATATAAAATCATTTAACAAAATAACATATAAAATATATAGCAAAATACTTAGAATAAAGGAGCAACTATGAAAAAAATTTTATTTGGAATTACTAGCTTAACATTAGGAGGAGCAGAAAGAGTATTAGTAGATTTAGCAAATAGATTGTGTAATACATTTGAAATTACAATTTTTACAATTTATGCAGGCGGAGAATTAGAAAAACAGCTAAATCCTAAAGTAAAACTAAAAACGCTATATGAATATTCTTTTTCACAACAAAATACGTGGCAAAAAAAGTTTTGGAAGCCAATAAACTTGCTATTTAGAAAAAATGCAATTTATCATCAAAAAGTTCAAGAACAATATGATGTAGAAATAGCCTTTTTGGAAGGTCCAATTACGAGGCTATTTAGTGTGAAAAATGAAAATACCAAAAAAATAGCTTGGGTTCATAATGATATTTCATTTGTATTTGGAAAAGGTATTAAAGCAAAACTAAAAAATCACATAGACAGAAAAATATATTCTAAATATAAAAAATTGATTTTCGTAAGTAAAGATAATTTAGAAAAGTTTAATAAAAAATATCCTAATCTACAAGTCGAAAAACAAGTAATCTATAATTATATTAATAAAGAAAATATTATAAAAAAAGCAGAAGAAAAAATAAATCAAAATTTAGATAAAACAAAGCCATGTTTTGTTACAGTAGCAAGACTTGTAAAACAAAAAGCGATAGATAGAGTAATCAAAGTACATTCAAATTTGATAAAACAAGGATTAGAACATAACTTCTATGTTATTGGAGAAGGAGAAGAAAGAAATAATTTAGAAAAACAAATTAGTCAAGAAAAAGTAGAAAACACATTTAAACTACTTGGAAAAAAAGAAAATCCATATCCATACATAAAACAAGCAGATTATTTTTGTCTGTTATCAGAATTTGAAGGATATGGTATGACAATAGAAGAAGCCAAAATATTGAACAAACCGATTATTATAACAGATACAGCAGCAAGAGAGGCAGTAGAAAATTATCAAAATAAAATAATTGCTAAAAACACACAAGAAGGAATTGAAAGTGCATTAAAAAAAGCGATTGAAGAGCATAAAAATATAGAAAACAATATAAAAGAAGCAAAATATAATAATGAAAATATCTTAAACGAAGTCATAGAATTGTTGAAAGGAATACAATAGTATGATAATATCAGTATTAACCCCTACATATAATCGAGAAAATTTGTTGGGAAAATTATATAATAGTTTATTAGAAAATAAAAGCAGTAATGTAGAGATACAATGGCTTATTATGGATGATGGCTCGACAGACAATTCAGGCAAAAAAATTCAGGAATTTAGTGAAGAAAACAAAATAGAAATAAAATATTTTAAACAAGAAAATCAAGGTAAAATGAAGGCGCTAAATGAATTAGTTAAAAAAGCAACAGGTGATGTAATAATAGAATGTGATTCAGATGATTATTTTATGCCAAACGCCTTTGAAATTGTCAGTCAAGAATGGGAGAAAAACAAAGAAAGAAAAGACATATATGGTTTGTGTTTTCTAAAATATGATACAGATGGAAACAATATGGGAAATGAATTTAAAAAACAAGAAACTACAATGTTCGATTTGTATTTTAAAGAAGGGGAAAATGGAGAAAAAGCAATTGCTTTTATAAGTGATGTGCGAAAAAAATATCAATATGAATTAGAAAAAGATGAAAGATTTATAACAGAAGCACGAATGTATCATAAAATGGATGAAAATTACAAAATGATATGTGTAAATAAACCCATTATGATTTGTGAATATCAAAAAGATGGCTATACAAAAAATATTACAAAGCAATTTTTGGAAAATCCGTATGGCTATTATGAATATTTTAAAGAAATACTACAAAAAGATTTTAAAGGAGTAAAATTTTCTAAAAGGCTATATGTTATTAAACATTATATTTTATTTAGTGTTTTAACTAAGCAATATCAAACAAAAACAATAAAAAATTTTCAAAATAAAATTCTATACTATGGACTTTTTTTGCCAGGTATGATAAAATCAACCAAATTTATGAAAGGGGAATAATTATGGAAATAAAAAATATTACAAAATCAGTTTTAATATTTGCTATTATGTTTGTGATTAGTTTTTTTACAACACAAGTGCAATCAGCAGTTATGAAAAATAATAACCCATTGTTGAGTGGAATTAATATTGATGGACAAGCAATTGAACCAGCATTTGACCAATTTATTACAGATTATGTTTTAGCAGTAGATGCAAGTAAAGAAACAATAAATATTGAACCACAAACAGATGACCCAAATGCGACTGCACAAATTATAGGTGATACAAATTTAAAAGAAGGGGTAAATGATTTTGAAATTAAAGTAACAGCAGAGGATGGAACAACAACAAATTCATATTTTCTTCATATAACAAAAGGAGATACCGCCAAAGCAAATGTTGCGTTAAAAGATATACAGGTGGAAGGCTTAACATTAAATCCAAAATTTAATGAAAAAGATACAAATTATTTAGTTGAGTATGAAGGTTATATAGATAAATTAAATATAACAGCAATACCAGAAGATGAAAAAGCGAAAGTGGAAATTATTGATAATGAAAATTTTAGTAGTGTAATACATGAGGTAACTATAAAAGTAACGGCACAAGATAATATAACAACAAAAGAATATAAGATAACTGCAAAAAAAGCAGGAGAGAATGTAGAAGACCCAAGTGGTTTAGAACAATATGAAGAAGCAAATGGCGAAAATACATCTCAGACAGAAGAAAATAAAAAAGCAGTTAATCCTATTGTTGTTGTAATAATTGGGTTTGCAATTGGAACATTAATTGGAATAGGTATAGGAATGGTAAAAAAAGGAAAGAAAAAGTAATCGAAATTTGTTGACGAAAAAAGCATAAAAATGATATACTAGATTTGTAGAAAAAATAGGAGAGTGAAAATATGAAAAAGATAAAATATAGCATAATCATTTTAAGCATTTTTATTGTAGCAATAATAGGGATTGCAAGTTTTGCAAATGCAGCATCAAGTTATAATCAGTATGTAAAAACGGGAATTGACCAATTTCCAGATTCGTATAAAACAAAATTACAACAGTTGTCTAGTAAGTATCCTAATTGGAAATTTCAAGCATATTATACAGGAATTTCTTGGGATGATTTAATTCAAAAAGAAAGAGATGATAGTGTACATAGAAATAGGGTAACGGCTACAGCACCAATGTCGTGGAAACATTGCGATTTTGTAGATGACGGATGGGCTTGTGCATCAGATTCAGCTGTAAAATATTATTTAGACCCAAGAAACTTTTTGAATGATACACAAATTTTCCAATTTGTAGAAACATCTTATAATGAAAAAGCACAAACTTTAAGTGCTATACAAAATTCTGTAAAAGGTACTTTTTTGGATAAAACCATCACTTGTAAAGATTTAAATAATAATGATGTAACAATGTCATATTCACAAATTATAATTGAGGCAGCTAAAAGAACTAATATTAGTGCATTTTATATAAAAAGTAAAATAATTCAAGAAGTTGGAAGTTCAGGAAGTGGTTCTGTAACAGGTACATATCCAAGACATGAAGGATATTACAATTTCTTTAATTATGGAGCTTATGACGATGGCGATGATATTGCAAATGGATTAAATTATGCTAAAGATAAAGGTTGGGACAGTCAATATAAAGCAATTGTTGGTGGTGCTGAATTAATAGGAAAATACTATATTTCACAAGGACAAAATACAGCATATTTTAATAAATGGGATGTAGTTGGCACTAAAATTCTAAAAGATGGAGAATCACAAACAGTAAATTCTTCTGATATGTTTTGGCATCAATATATGACAAACATTCAAGATCCAACATCACAAAGTTCGTCTACAAGGAAATTATATGAAAGTTGTATAAATAGCGAAATAACATTTATAATTCCAGTTTATAATAATATGCCAGCATCAAACCCAATGCCAAAAGATATAGCTGTGCAAAGTATTAGTTTAAATAGAACAAGTTGGACAATTGATATTGATCAAAGAGAAGAATTGACAGTAACATTTAATCCAACTGATGCAACTAACAAGAATGTAATTTGGACATCTTCTAATCCAGATGTAGTTAGAGTTTGGGAGGGAGGATTTAGAGGCTTAAAAGAAGGAACGTCAGTAATAACTGCTAGAACTCAAGATGGAGGCAAAGTAGCTACTTGTACAGTAATAGTAAAAGACCCTAATAAAAGATATGTAAAAGATGTTCAATTTGAACAAGATAGTTATTTTATACAAGTAGATGAAGCAGTTGATATTCCATATACATTTACGCCAATTACTAGCGAAAATGCAGAATTTAGTTGGACATCAACAAATCCAGATGTGTTAAGAGTATATTGGAATAGAATGAGAGGATTAAAACCAGGAACAGCTCAAATTATAGTTAGAACCTTAGATGGAACATTTGAAAAGAGAATTAATGTAACTGTTGGAAGTCAAAAAGAAGTTAAAGTACAAAATATGCAAGTTCAAGGAGATTATAAAATAAAAGTAGATGAGGCAGTAGATATTCCATATAGCTATACACCAACAAATGCAACAAATGCGGAATTTAGTTGGACATCAACAAATCCAGATGTGTTAAGAGTATATTGGAATAGAATGAGAGGACTAAAACCAGGAACAGCGGAGATAATAGTTAAAACTTTAGATGGAACATTTGAAAAGAGAATCAACGTAACAGTTGAAAGTGCTGGTGCAGTAAAAGTACAAAATATGCAGGTTCAAGAAAATTATAAAATAAAAGTAGATGAGGCAGTAGATATTCCATACAGCTATACACCAACAAATGCAACAAATGCGGAATTTAGTTGGACATCAACAAATCCAGATGTTCTAAGAGTATATTGGAATAGAATGAGAGGACTAAAACCAGGAACAGCTCAAATAATAATTAGAACTCTAGATGGAACATTTGAAAAGAGAATCAATGTAACTGTTGAAAGCGCTGGTGCGGTAAAAGTACAAAATATACAAGTTCAAGAAAATTACACAATTAGTGTAGATGAAGCAATTGATATTCCATATAGCTATACACCAACAAATGCAACAAATGCGGAATTTAGTTGGACATCAACAAATCCAGATGTTTTAAGAGTATATTGGAATAGAATGAGGGGATTGAAAGCAGGAACAACTCAAATAATAGTTAAAACTTTAGATGGAACATTTGAAAAGAGAATTAATGTAACTGTAAAATAGAAATAGTGGGGGTATTTTATGAAAAAGATGTATACATTTCTGAAAATACTTTTAGTAGCAATAGGTTGTATGTTATTTATACAGCCTATTGCTAATGCAGCAGATTCAGAAGGAAATTTAGTTATTGTTTTGGATCCGGGCCATGGTGGTAGTGATCCAGGAGCTATTAATAATTCTTTAGGGCTAAAAGAATCGGATATAAATTATAAAATTGCAAGATATACAAAGGAAGAATTGGAAAAATATGAAGGGGTAAAGGTATATCTAACGAGATATGCAGATTGCCCATCTATTTATGAAAGAGGAGAATTTGCTAAAAGATATCAAGCAGATTTAGTAGTCAGCCAACATATTAATTCAGGGGCTTCATCAGCAAGTGGAGCAGAAGTGTGGGTAACACAAGATAATACACAGATAGAGTTTTATCAAAAAAGTAAAGAGGTAGGAGAAAAAATTCTAAACAAATTAAGTGCTTTAGGACTTCGCAGTCATGGAGTTTCTACTCGCTCAGGACAACCAAATGAATGGTATAAAAGTGGAGTGGTAAAAGATTATTATGGAATAATTAGATATCCAATGAATTATGATATACGTTCTATATTAGTGGAACATTGTTATATTAGCAATAATTCGGATTGCCGTTCATTTATAAGTACAGATGCACAAATTCAAAGGTTAGGTATAGCAGATGCTCAAGGAATAGTAGAGGCTTATCAATTGGAAAAGAAGAATACTGGTAAACAGCCTGTTAGATTTTTTGCATTAGATAAAAGTGAGTTGAATTTAGAGATTACAGCAGGTGATCCTCAACCAGTAAATTATGTGTATCCTATATTTACACCAAGTAATTGTTATAATCAAGAAGTAGATTATTATTCATCAAATCCAGAAGTTTTAAGGGTTTATTGGAATAGAATGAGAGGATTAAAAGAGGGAGAAGCAACTATAACAGCAATTACTAAGAATAATCAAAGAATTGCAAAGTGTAAGGTAAGAGTTACAAAGCCACAAGTTGCCCTTCAAGATATAAAGGCAGATAAAACCAAAATGGTTTTAGATATCAACCAAAAGGAAGAAATTCATGTTACATTTACGCCAAATAATGCATCTGATAAAACATTATATTGGAAATCTTCTAACCCAGATGTTGCTAGAGTTTGGGAAGGTGGAGTAAGAGGATTAAAAGAAGGAACATCAACTATTACGGCAATTTCTAAGGCAGGAGGAAAGCAAATAAGTTGTGAAGTTACTGTAAAGGATCCAAATAAAGTATATGTACAAGATGTAAATTTTGAAAAACAAAGTTATGATATAGAAGTGGATGAAGCGGTAGATATTCCATATAGTTGCACACCAACAAATGCAACAAATGCAGAATTTAGTTGGACATCAACAAATCCAGATGTTTTACGAGTATATTGGAATAGAATGAGAGGACTAAAGCCAGGAACTGCTCAAATAGTAGTTAAAACTTTAGATGGAACATTTGAAAAGAGAATTAATGTAACTGTTGGAAATAAAAAGCAAGTAAGAGTACAAGATATGCAAGTACAAGAAAATTATTCAATCAAAGTAAATGAAGCAGTTGATATACCTTATACATATACACCAACAAATGCAACAAATGCGGAATTTAGTTGGACATCAACAAATCCAGATGTTCTAAGAGTATATTGGAATAGGATGAGAGGATTAAAACCAGGAACCGCAGAGATAATAGTTAGCACTTTAGATAAGACATTTGAAAAACGTATAAAGGTTACGGTGGGAAGTGAAAAAGAAGTAAAAGTACAAGATGTTCAAGTTCAAGACACGTATACAATAAAAGTAGATGAAGCAATTGATATTCCATATACATTTTCGCCAACCAATTCGACAAATGCAGAATTTGATTGGATATCAACAGATCCAGAAAAATTGCGAGTGTATTGGAATAGAATGAGAGGACTAAAACCGGGAACTGCAGAAATAATAATTAGAACATTAGATAAAACATTTGAAAAAAGAATAAAAGTAAATATTGTAGAAAAGTAAATATTGTAGAATAGGATAGCGAAATTCTCTATTTAAATCATTTTGAAGTGATTTAAATAGAGAAATTTTTATTGTAATAACTATTGACTGATACAAAAGAAATATTATATACTAAATAAAAATAAAATGTAAGCTTTCATTTATATGAGTGCTTTTTAATGAAGCAAGAAAGGAATGGAATTTTTTATGATTAAAAAAGTGTTATTATTTGGATATTCTAGAGCAAATTTGGGTGATGACTTATTCATATATATTTTAGCAAAAAAATATGAGGAAATACAATTTTATATTCACATAAAAGAGGAAAAATACAAAAAACCATTAGAAAACTTAAAAAATCTACAATTCTTAGAAGAAGACAGAGACTTAAGTATCGTAAAAATACAGGACTTCGATGCTTTTGTTTATATTGGAGGTTCAATATTTATGGAATCTGAATATTCAAGACATGAAGTAAAGGAGTTCAATAAATTTATAAAAGAATGTAACAAATATAAAAAACCATTCTTCTATATGACGTGCAATTTTGGACCATATCAAACACAAGAATATTTAGAAATGGCAAAAGAAAATTTTTCCTTATGCCAAGGAGTGAGCTTTAGAGACAAAGCATCTTATGAACTATTCAAAGAAATACCAAGCGTTTGTTATGCACCAGATATTGCTTTTGCATATAATTATGATGATATAATACAAAAGAAAAAAGCAAAAACAATAGGAATATCAGTCATAGACTTATCAATCAGAGAAAAATTAAAAGAAAAACAAGAAATATATGAAGACTATATCAAAAGAATAATAATAAAATTTGCAAAAAGAAACTATAAAGTAACACTCATATCATTTTGTCAATTCGAACAAGATGAAGAAGCAATACAGCGAATAAAAAAACAAATACCTGAACAATATTTAAACAACGTCAACACACTTTTTTATAACAAAAACATTGAAGAATTTTTAAAAGAATACAGTTCCATAAAATATATGGTATGCACAAGATTCCATTCTATGATTTTATCAATAATATTAAAACAAAAAATATACAACTTATATTATGGAACAAAAACAGAAAATGTCATAAAAGACTATAATCTATTTAAAAAATTTGACGATATAAAAAACATAACTTATGACATTAGATTAAAGAAATATCATTTTAAAAAAGTCAATGACAAAACCATAAAAATGATACAAAATAAAGCACAAGGCCAAGTACAAAGATTCGAATGTGCCGTTTGGGACAGGCACTAATGATACATCGGTGTGCTTTTTGGGACAGGCACTAACGATACATCAATGTGCTTTTTGGGACAGGTTAAATAGCCAAAAAATGAATTGCTATTTTATACCTTTTCTAGTAATATCAACCAATACAGACATCTAACCTGTCCCAAATGATACATAAATGTGCCGTTGGTGCCTGTCCCAGATGATACATCGATGTATCATTAGTGCCTGTCCCAAACGACACATCCCAAACGATGCACATAAACATAAAATAAAAAAAGTAAGTTTTTTTAATATTGGGTTGCGGACGTACTCTGCTGTATGATATAATAAGAAAAATATGGTATAATAAGAAAAAATTGAAAGGATGTCTTTTTTGATGAGGGAAGAAGAAACACATGAAGAATACAGCATTATAGTTGACGATGTATATAAAACTTTTAATGTATATTTAGACAAAGCAAATACGATTAAAGAGAAATTGTTATTTTTGTTTTCGAGAAATAGAAAAGAAAAGCGAACAGTGCTAGAGGGTATAAATGCTAATATAAAAAAGGGTGAAGTTGTGGCTTTGATAGGGACTAATGGAAGTGGAAAGTCTACTTTGCTTAAGCTAATGACGAAGATTATTTATCCTAATAAAGGGAAGATTGTAACAGATGGAAAGTTGACGTCGTTGCTTGAATTAGGGGCTGGTTTTCATCCGGATTTTTCAGGTAGGGAAAATATTTTTTTTAATGCTTCGATTTTTGGCTTGACTAGGAAAGAGATTGAAACAAGGATAGAAGATATTATTGAATTTTCTGAATTAAGGCCATTTATTGATAATCCTGTAAGGACATACTCTTCGGGTATGTATATGAGGTTAGCGTTTTCGGTAGCAATTAATGTGGATGCAGATATTTTATTGATAGATGAAATTTTATCGGTAGGAGATGAGCATTTTCAAAATAAATGTTTTGAGAAGATGTTAGAATTGAAACAACAGGGAAAAACAATGGTTTTTGTAACACATAGTATGGAATCTGTAAAAAGATTGTGTGATAGAGCAATCTGGCTATATAATGGAAAAATAAGAATGGATGGTAACACAGAAGAAGTAGTAGAAGAATATGTAAAAGCAACGAGATAATATTTTTATCCTATATGTGCCCTTGAGCGAAGCAAGAAAGGAATGTTTTTTATTATGAATGAAGAAGAAAAATATTTTGACTATACAATGGTTCCAGGAAAAGAAATAATAGAAAATAAAGCAATAAATGACAAAGAGCCGATTATAAGCATTATTACAGGATATTATAATTGCAAAGATTACATTAGGCAAACAGCAAATTCTATTATTAACCAAACTTTTCCATATTGGGAATGGATTATTATAAATGATGGAAGTACACAAGAAGGCACAAAAGAAATATTAGAAGAAATAAGTAACTTAGACAGCAGAATAAAAGTATACCACGAAAAAAATCAAGGAAGAATTATAACAAGAGATGTAGCAATCTCAAAAGCAAAATGTGATTTATTATTTATCTTAGATGCAGATGATGTAATAGATAGAACTTTGCTTGAGTGCAGTTATTGGTCATTGCAAACCAACCCAAAAGCATCTTGGGTTTATTCAGACTTGGTAAATTTCGATGGACAAGAATTTTTGTGGAAACAAATATTTAGTAGTAAAGTAGAAAAAAAAGAAAATATTATTCCTGTATGTTCGCTAATAAAAAAAGAACGTTTATTAGATGTTGGTGGCTATGGAGTAGTTGATAATGATGTCCATGAAGATTGGCATTTATGGCTTAGAATGTTAGAAAAAAAATATTTTCCTATTAGAATGAATTTCTATGGATTCTGGTATAGAAAGAAAAAAGAGGGAGGAATTTTAGACTCTATTAATAATGACAAAAAAAGGGACAAACATGCCAGAGAAGAAATTGAAAAACAAGCAAAAAAAATAAAAGAAGAAGTTTATGCTATACAATTTCCAACCACGACAAATTCAAATTATGATTCTTACCCTTATACATTTGAATGGGATAGAAAGCCAATAAATAAAAAAGGTGAAAAAATAAGATTATTATTTATATTACCTTGGTTTAGAGTAGGAGGAGCGGACAAATTCAATTTAGACTTAATTTCAAGGATAGATAAAACAAAATTTGACATTACTATAGTAACAACAGAAACTTCTGATTATGTATGGAGGCAAAAGTTTGAAAAATATGCGGAAGTATTTGACTTAACAAGCTTTTTGCATAGAAAAGACTGGCCTGCGTTTATCCATTACATTATGAAATCAAGAAACATTGACATAGTTATGCAGTCAAACAGTTACTTTGGCTTCTATGTTATACCATGGCTAAAATCTGAATTCCCAGAAGTTATATTTACAGATTATTTACATAGCGAAAACTGGAGTTGGAGAAATGGAGAATATCCAAGAGATTCAACAGCAATAGATAGCTTCTTAGATAGAACATATACATGTACAAAAGTTCTAAGAGAATCAATGAAAAAAAATATGGGAAGAACAATTGACAATGTAAAAACAGTATATATAGGGGTAGATGAAGAAGAATTTGATGCAAACAAAGTAAACATTTCTGACAATAAAGATTTAGAACAAAAAATGGATCAATTAAAAAACAAAAAAGCTATTTTATTTTTATGCAGAATATCAGAAGAAAAAAGACCAATTTTTATGGTAAAAGTATTCAAAAAATTATTACAAAAAAATCCAAACTTAATATTGATGGTAGTAGGAGATGGTCCGGTACTAACAGAAATGAAAGACACTTCAAAAAAAGAAGGAATAAACGACAATATTATTTACTTTGGTATGCAAAATAATGTAAAACCATTTTATAAAGTGGCAGATGTAAGTGTTATATGTTCATTAGTAGAAGGATTAACAATTACAACTTATGAATCATTATCAATGGGAACACCAGTAGTAACCGCAGATGTAGGAGGACAAAAAGAATTAGTAGATGAAACTTGTGGAAGAGTAGTACAAAATATACAAACAGCTAAAAATGGATACAATAATAGAGATTACACAGAAGAAGAAATCGATAGATATGTAAAAGCCATCGAAGAAGTATTAGAAGATTCAAAATTAAAAGAAAATTGCAGAAAAAAAATATTAGATGGATATACAGTAAACAATATGGTAAAAGTTTTTGAAAAAGAATTTGAAGAATTAGTAAAACAAGGAACACAAATTAGCTCTAATGCAATTGCAAGCAAAGATTTATACAAACAATATATAGTCATGCATAATCAATTAGACATTAGAAATTATTTTCCACAAGAGGGAGGAGTATATTCAGAAGAACAACGCTTAAGGCAATACAAAAGAGCAAAATTAAAAGAAAAATTGTGGAGTAACCCTTTATGGAGAGCTTTTATAAAATTCTTAAAAGCAACAGGACTTATGAACTTAATCAAAAAAACAAAAATAAAAGAAAAAATCAAAAAAATTATATAATATAGATAGGAGAAAAAATGCTAAGCGTATTTAAAAATTTATATAATTATCGAGAATTATTAAAAACAAATGTAAAAAAAGAAATAAGAGGAAAATATAAAAATTCATTTTTGGGAGTATTATGGTCATTCTTAAATCCACTATTACAAATAGCAGTTTATGCCATTGTCTTTCAAATGATACTAAAAAATCCACAAGAAAACTATGCTATTTTTATATGCTGTGGATTAATCCCATGGACTTTCTTTTCATCTGCTATAACAAAATCAGCATTTACTATGGTAGAAAATGGGAACATCATAAAAAAAGTATATTTTCCAAGAGAAATACTGCCAATATCAGTTGTAACAAGCGAAGCAGTAAACTTTTTAATCTCAACAATTATAATTATAGCTTTTGTTATATTTGGTGGAATAGGAATTAGTAAATATATAATATTTTATCCAATTATACTAATAGCACAATATATTCTATTAATTGGAATATCACTAATAGTATCTAGTATATCAGTTTATGTAAGAGATTTACAACACTTAATAGGAGTTGCAATACAATTACTATTTTATGCAACACCAATTGTATACGCAGTAGAAGTAATACCAGATGATTTCAAATGGGTACTTAATATTAATCCTATGACATATATAATCAATGCCTATAGAGACATTTTTTATAATCAATCAATGATAGATGTAAATTCTTTACTTATATTAATAGTAATTTCCATTTTTATATGTGTAATAGGTTACTTACTATTCAATAAATTACAAAAAGGCTTTGCAGAACAACTATAAAAAATAGAAAGGAAAAGAAAAGTGAAAATAGAAAAAGAGCAAATAATCCAGGTAATAAAAAAATCATCAATATTTTTATTGTTAGAAATAATAGCAATATTACTTATAACAACATTATTATTCTTTGTTGGAGTAACAGTTACACCTTGGCATTTACCGATTATAACAATACTCGCAATAGCAGGAATGATGCTTTTTTACAAAAAAGATAATTGGAAAATAAATGCTATAGCAATTGTTATAGGTTTAATAATATTTAGTGGAGTAACATGGGTAGAAGGAAAAATTTATGATAGTACAGCAGACGGAAATACCTATCATAAATTAGCAATAGGAAGTATGAAAAATGGCTGGAATCCAGCATATCAAGACAGTAAAGACTTTAAAAAAGAAAATGGTAATGTATTTGATACCTCAGAAGAAAATATCAACACCTTATGGATTGACCATTATGCAAAAGCAACTGAAATCTATGCAGCTGTTGTCTATGATTTTACAGGAAACATAGAATGTGGAAAAGGTTATACCATTTTACTTATGTATGTTGCATTTGGGATTGTATTTTCTTATTTATACCAAGACCAAAAAAGAAGTTTACTTACAAGTTTAGCAGTTTCCATTTTATTAGTATTTAATGCAATAACTGTTGTACAAGTTTTCAATTATTACGTAGATGGCGCATTGATGATATCAATACTATTAATACTATATGCATGTATAGTAGAAAGCCGTCAAGAAAAAACAAATCAAAAAGAAAATCTATTTATACTAGCAAGTAATGTACTTTTGTGCATCAACATCAAATTTACAGGATTAGCATTTGCGGCAATTTTCTGTTTTGTATTTTTTGTATATTGGTTAATAAAAGCATATAGAGAAGGAAAGGAACAATTCATAAAAACTGCAAAAACTTACACAATATTTTATACAGTAACAGTTCTTGTATCAATAGGAATTGTAGGATATTCATCTTATACAAGAAATATGATAGACCATGGACATCCACTTTATCCGTTAAACGGAGAAGGACATGTAGAAAATATGGTAGTAAAAGAACAGCCAACATCTTTTGTAGATAAAAATCATTTAGAAATTTTCTTAATATCTATGTTTTCTAAAGGAGTAAATGTATCACCAACTTATTCTACAGAAAATGTACAACCAACATTAAAAATACCATTTACCACATCTTTAGAAGAAATACAAAATTATAGTATTCCAGACATAAGAGTGGGAGGATTTGGACCATTATTTAGTGTAGTATTTATATTATCTATAATAGGAACTATATATATTATAGTAAGATTTATAAAAAATAAACAATGGAACTTATTAATACCTTATTTACTAATATTAGTTGTAACAGCATTTCTAATCTTATTATTAGATGGAAATTATTGGGCAAGATATATACCATATTTTTATGCTGTACCAATACTTGTACTTACTTACTTTTTATGGGATAAAGATAAAAAAATACATAGCATTTTAGGAATTATAATGGCGATAATTATGTTTGTAAATGTTTCAATGGTTTCATACACAATAATAAAAAGTACAAAAAATACAGATGCTTATATAGGAAAAAGAGTGAATGATTTTATTCAATATTGTCATGATAATGAAAAAGTAGATATAAAATTAGACCATATAGGAGTACAAGGAGCTTTGTATAATTTAGATGACAAAGGAATAAAAAATTATGAGGTTAAGGAAGAAATAACAGGCGAACGAGAAGGATATTTCTTTAAATATTAATACAATTAGGAGAAAAAAATGAAATCTGAAAAGATAAGAAAAATACTAAAACAAGTAATTATATATTTTATTATTTTTATTGTTATGCTAGTATTATTTTGTGCAAGTATGATAGCAACTTATGCACTTCCAAATGAAAGAATACAAGGTCATTTGAGGGAATCTAAAGAATTTATATTAAATGCTGATTTAAATCCTTTATTTGGTAATTATGTAGAAGGTGCTAAACTAGATGGGTTCACTGATTTACTTATTTTAAATACAGCTATGAATAAAGGAACAGGACCATCAGAAAGTGTATTTGTAAGAGCTTTTGAAAATTCAAGATATTCAGAAGAAGGAGGCAACCAATATTTATCATTAGAGCAAACTTTGGATAATCAAGAAATATATAATAATCAGGAATATTCAAGGTATTGGCATGGAATACAAACAGTAATAAGACCATTATTATTACTTTTCAATTATGAAGAAATACGATATTTATTTATGGTAATTAGTTTTGTACTGTTAGGAATTGCAATGCTGTATATTTCTAAAAACTTAAGTTGGATGCATGCAATGGCATTTATGTTTTCAATGCTTGCAGTTTGCTTCTTTATTGTACCAGTTTCTGTACAATATATACGGAGTATTTGCAATTACATTACTTGCCGTAATTTTAGTTAATATGTTATATAAAACAAAGGCAGAAAAATTATACCCATATATATTCTTCATCTTAGGAGGATTAACAACATTTTTTGACTTATTAACAGCACCAATACTAACACTAGGAATGCCACTGCTTTGTGTAATATTATTAAAACATAGACAAGGAGTAGATATAAAAAAATTAATAATAGAAATAATAAAAGTATCAATTTTGTGGTGTATTGCTTATATAACAATATTTTTATCAAAATGGATAATAGCATCGATTATTTTACAAAAAAATGTTATAATAATTGCAATTAATAACATCTTATTTAGAGTAAATGGAAGCGAGGAATATCCAACAACAAGATTTGGTGCTATATATGAAAACTTAAAATATTTATATAATTCAGCCTTATTATTTATGTTCATTGTAATGGCGTTAATATGGGGTGTGGTAATGATAAAAAACAAGAAAAACATAAAAAATATGAAAATAATAATTCCTGTTTTATTAGTGGCAATGTATCCTTATATTTGGTATTTCACTTTTGCAGGGCATTCTTCAGTACATTCATATTTTACATATAGAGCCCAAGCAGTAGCGATATTTGGCATTTTATGTGCCATGATAGAATGTATAGATAGCAAAAAATTAAGTAGTATTGGGAGGATAAAATGGAAAAAATAGCTTTATTAATACCATGTTATAATGAGGAACTTACGATAAAAAAAGTAATAGAAGATTTTAAAAAAGAATTACCAGAAGCCGAAATCTATGTATATGATAACAATTCAAAAGATAAAACAGCACAAATAGCAAAAGAGGCAGGAGCAATTGTTAGAAAAGAAAATAGACAAGGCAAAGGAAATGTTGTAAGAACTATGTTTCGAGAAATTGATGCAGACATTTATATTATGGTAGATGGAGATGACACATATCCTGCCGAATTTGTACATCAATTAATAGAGCCAATCAGAAATGGAACAGCAGATATGACAATTGGTGATAGACTATCAAATGGTACATATCAAAAAGAAAATAAAAGGCATTTTCATGAATTTGGAAATAACTTAGTAAGAAAAGGAATTAATGTACTTTTTAAAACAAACTTAAAAGACATAATGACAGGTTATAGAGCATTTAATAAAATGTTTGTCAAAAATATGCCAGTATTAAGTCCAAAATTTGAAATAGAAACAGAAATGTCCTTATATGCTTTAGACAAAAAATACAGAATTGAAGAAATACCAATTGTATATAGAGATAGACCAGAAGGAAGCACCTCAAAATTAAATACAGTTGGAGATGGAATAAAAGTAATAAAAACAATAGTAAATATGTTTAAAAATTACAAGCCATTACCATTCTTTACAATAATTGCGGTTATACTATTCATATTAGGATTAATAATTGGAATGCCAGTATTAATAGAATATTTTAAAACACATTACATTTCAAAAGTACCATCTGCAATCTTAGCAACAGGAATTATTACATTATCTGTTATAACTGCGCAATGTGGAGTTATATTGCATACTATTGTAAAACAACATAAAGAAGATTACGAGTTAAATTTATTAAGATATCAACAAATAGAAAAATTGAGGAAAGAATAATGGAGAAAATAAAACAAATATTTAAAAAAGTATTTACTAAAGAAGTTATATTATATGCCGTTTTTGGAGTGTTTACAACACTTGTTAACTTTGGTTCTTTTTATATTATGAATAATTGCTTAGGATGGAATGAAAATTTAGCTAATTTTATATCTATAATTTTAGCAGTACTTTTTGCTTATATTACAAATAAAGATTTAGTATTCCATTCAAAAGCTAAAAACGTAAAAGAAAAATTTCATGAATTTTTGAAATTTATAGCAGGAAGAGCATTTACAATGGTTGTAGAATTTGTAGGAGGATTTCTATTATTCCAAACGCCAATTCCAGAAATGATAAGTAAAATTTTCGTAACAGTAATTGTTATTATTTTAAATTTTTTTATTAGCAAATTTTTTGCTTTTAAAAGTAAGTAAGGAGATTTATATAAATGAAAAAAATTAGTATTATTATACCAGCTTATAACGAAGCAGAAGCATTACCAGTATTAAAAGAACGATTAGACAAATTAATGGAAAGTATGGAAAATTATGAATTTGAAATCCTTTTTATTAATGATGGAAGTAAGGACAATACATTAGAAATTATAAAAGAAATGAGACAAGAAGACGAAAGAGTAAGCTACATTGACTTTGCTAGAAATTTTGGACAAGAAATAGCAATGATGGCAGGAATTGATTATGCAACAGGCGATAGTGTAATAATTATGGATGCAGATTTACAAGACCCACCAGAAATCATTCCAGAGCTAGTAAAATATTGGGAAGAAGGCTATGATGATGTATATGCTAGAAGAAAATCAAGAAAAGGAGAAACATGGCTAAAAAAATTCACAGCAAAAATGTATTATAAAGTATTACAACATGTAACAAGGGTTGAAATTCAACGAGATACAGGTAATTTTAGATTATTAGATAGAAGATGTGTAAACGCCTTAAAAAAATTAAGAGAATCACAGCGTAACATGAAAAGTATGTTTAGTTGGATAGGTTACAAAAAGAAGGAAGTTTTATATGATAGAGATCCAAGAATTGCAGGCAAAACAAAATGGAATTATATGAAATTAATAGATTTAGCAATTGATGGAATTACATCTTTTACAACATCGCCATTAAGAATATCTACATTTATTGCAATACCAACGTTTATAGCATTATTTATATATCTTATTTATGTAATAGCTAAATGTTTTATAGTACATCAAGTTATGCAAGCATATCAAGCAATTATACTTTTAATTTTATTCTTCTCAGGCATTCAAATATTGTTATTTGGAATAATTGGAGAATATTTAGGAAGAATCTTTAATGAAACTAAAAATAGACCATTATATTTAGTAAATGAGTACAATGGAGAGAAAGAAAGGAATGAATAAAAATGAAAAATATTAAAATATTTGCTTGTCCAACAGCAGAAGAATTCACAAAAGAAGTATGTGATTGCTTAAATGTAGAAATGGGAAAAATAACTCATCAAAAATTCAAAAATGATAACAACTTTGTACAAATTCAAGAAACTATAAGACAAAAAGATGTATATATTATACAAACTACAAAGCCACCAGTAAATGAAAGAATAATGGAATTATTAATTACAATAGATGCTGCCAAAAGAGCATCTGCTAAAAATGTAAATGTAGTATTACCTTATTATCCATATTCAAGATCAGACAAAAAAGACCAACCACGTATACCAATTACAGCTAAATTGATGGCTCAAATTTTAGAAGCGGCAGGAGCTACTAGAGTTATAACTTGCGACTTACACAACCCAGCAATACAAGCATATTTTAATATAAATTGTGATAGATTAACAGCAGAACATCTATTAGAAACATATTTTAAGGAAAAAAATCTAGAAGATATGGTAATTGTTGCAACAGATGCAGGAAGTTCTAAAAAAGCATATAAATATTCGGAATATTTTGGCTGTCCAATTGCATTAGTTGATAAAAGAAGAGAAGCAAATGATGATAGAGCAATAGCAAGTACAATTATTGGTGATGTTAAAGATAAAAATGCAATTATATTTGATGATGAAATCGATACAGCAGGTTCTATAATAGAAACTGTAAAAGTATTACAAAAATTTGGAGTTAAAAATATATATGCAGGTGCAACACATGGTATTTTATCTGGACCTGCAATTGAGAGGATAAAAAATTCAGGTATTAGAGAAATGGTAGTAACAAACACAGTTCCAGTACCAGAAGAAAAAAGAATTGAAAATATTACAGTATTATCTATTGCACCATTATTTGCAGAAACTATACAACGTATTAATGAAGAAAGACCACTTGGAGAATTATTTGAAATGTAGTATTATTTCGGTGTGTGTGAATGTGCGACTTCTGAACAAAAATAGAAAGAAAGGGATGAATTTTAATATGGAGAAAAAAAGAATTTTGACTGGAGATAGACCAACTGGAAAATTACATATAGGGCATTATTTTGGTTCATTACAAAAAAGGATAGAATTACAAGAAAGTGGAGAATATGATCCATATATATTAATTGCTGATGTGCAAGCATTAACAGACAATTTTAATAATCCAGAAAAAGTACGAAAAAACGTTAGAGAGATTGCAATAGATTATTTATCTTGTGGAATTGACCCTAAAAAAACTACAATTTATATTCAATCTATGATACCAGAAGTAGCTGAATTAACAGTTTTTTATTCTAACTTAGTAACAATAGCAAGACTTCAAAGAAATCCAACTGTAAAAACAGAAATTGCTCAAAAAAGAGAAATTTTTGGGGAAAGTGTAACTTATGGATTTTTAGGATATCCTGTAAGCCAAGCAGCAGATATAACAGCATTTGAAGGAAAATTGGTACCAGTTGGAGAAGACCAATTGCCATTAATTGAGCAATGTAGGGAAATTGTAAGAAAATTTAATAGTATTTATGGTGAGGTTCTAACAGAGCCAGAAGCAGTATTATCAAGTGCAAAAAGAATAAAAGGATTAGATGGAAACGAAAAAATGGGAAAATCTTTAGGAAATGCCATCTATTTATCTGATAGTGAAGAAGAAATAAGCAAAAAAGTAATGAGTGCTGTAACTGACCCAAAGCGTATAAAAAAGGACGATTTAGGAAATCCTGATATATGTATGGTAGCATACTATCACAATTTGTTTACTAAACCAGAAGATGTAAAAGCAGTATGTGAAGAATGCAGAGCTGGCAAAAGAGGATGTGTAGCATGCAAAAAGCAATTAGCTAAAAATATTGCAGATACATTAAAGCCAATTAGGGAAAAAAGAGCATATTATGAGGCACATTTAGAGGAAGTAGATAAGATTTTGCAAGAAGGAACAAAAAAAGCTCAAGAAACAGCAAAGCAAACGATGAAAAAGGTAAAAAAAGCGATGATGCTTAACTATTTTTCAAGAGAAGATTGAAACACATTCACAGTTTAGAAAAAGGAGAGAAGGATGTTTACTGATTATACAAAAATAATAATTAAATCTGGAAATGGCGGAAATGGAGCAGTTAGTTTCCGTCGAGAAAAATATGTAGCAGCAGGAGGTCCAGATGGAGGAGATGGCGGAAATGGTGGAAATGTTTATTTTCAGGTAGATAAAGACAAAAATACATTGATAGATTTTCGCTATAATAAAAAGTTTAAAGCAAGTGATGGTGAAAATGGAAGCGGTAGCCATTGTAATGGAAAATATGGTGAAGATTTGTATATAAAAGTACCAATTGGAACTGTTATTAAAGATGCAGAAACTGGAAAAGTAGTTGCAGATTTATCAAATCCAGAACAAACCGAACTTGTTTTAAAAGGTGGAAAAGGTGGTCGAGGCAATTCACATTTTAAAACTTCTACAAGACAAGCTCCAAGATTTTCAGAAGATGGAGAAAAGGGAGAAGAAAAAGAACTTATATTAGAATTAAAGTTATTAGCAGATGTAGGATTGCTTGGATTTCCTAATGTTGGAAAATCTACATTTTTAAAAACTACCACAGATGCAAAACCAAAAATTGCTAACTATCATTTTACGACTTTACAACCTAATTTAGGAGTAGTGAAAACAAAAGATGGAAGTGGCTTTGTTATTGCAGATATTCCAGGAATTATAGAGGGAGCAAGTGAAGGTGTAGGACTTGGAATCCAATTTTTAAGGCATGTTGAAAGAACAAGATTATTATTACATTTCCTAGATGTATCTTCTGGGGAGGGCAGAAATCCAGTAGAAGACTTTTATGCTATTAATGAAGAATTGAAAAAATATAGTGAAAAATTATCAACAAGAAAGCAAATTATAGTGGCTAATAAAATAGATGCTATGCAAGATGAAAGTCAACTAAAAGAAGTTAAACAGTTAGCTAAAAAGGAAAATTTAGACTTTTATGCTATATCTGCTGTTACTGGGCAAGGAGTACAAGAATTAATAGATTATGTTGCTGAAGTTTTAAAAACACTTCCAAAAGAAGAATTATTGCAAGGCGAAGAAAGGGTAGTTTATACTTTAGAGGAAAAGGAAGATAGCTGGACAATAAAAGAAGAGGATGGTGTGTTTATTGTAACTGGAAAAGCAGTAGAAAGATTGATGGGCAGAATTAACATTGAGGATAATGAATCTATGTATTATTTGCAGAAAAGTTTGAAGAATATGGGAATAGATAGCAAGCTAAAAGAGATGGGAGTTTGCGAAGGAGATACTGTTATAATTGCTGGTTGGGAATTAGAATGGTATGAATAATTTATTAAAACATTAAATACAATATAAATTGATAGTATTTAATGTTTTTTTATTTGACTATATTTTTGTAGTGGAAAATTGCAATATTACAAAAGTGTTACAATTTTATTACGAAATTATTAAAAATAAAAAATGACATACAAAAGTATTGTGAAGTTAAACGTCATATGTTATAATTTTAATAGAAGTTGTGAGTAACTAAGAAACGAAGGAGGAAAAAAATATGTTGAACAAAGCAAAAAATGAGGATTTTTTTGATGTGAACCAAGCAAGGGAGAGGGCAAAAGAAAAAACGAAAGGAATAACTTTGATAGCACTCGTAATTACGATAATTGTCTTGTTAATCTTAGCTGCAGTAAGTATTGCGACATTAACAGGGGAGAATGGCATATTAAGTAAGGCAAATACAGCAAAAGAGGAGACACAAAGAGAGGATGTAAAAGAGCAGGCAAAATTAGACATAGCAGATTATGTAACAAATGATTTAGCAAATGGTGGAGACGGAAGTATAACAAATGAAAAAATACAAGAAATATTAACAGGAAAAGATTATGTACAAGAAGCAGAATCAGATTATTTTATAAGTAAAGATAATCAAAAAATAGAATATGCAGAGTTATATGGAAAAATAGGAGATACAGGAGGAAGCTTGCCATCAACAGAAAACACCAAGCCATATTTGCCAAGTAGTGATTTTAGTCAAGAGGCAGGAACTGACTTAAGTACAGGATTAGTAATAAAAGAAAAAGAGACTGGAAATAGTTACGTATGGATAGAAGTGCCAAAGAGTATATATAATAATATAGACTATACTACTGGTGGAACTAATGCAACTGAGGCACCAACTAATGCAGAAGATTATAACAAGATTGAAAAAGTATTACAAAATTATGCAAAGGACTATAGAAAAACAAATTATGTAGATGAATGGAAATCAGAAGAACAACATGGATTTAAATCATCAACCGAGTATGATAATTTAAAACATAAGATGTTAAAAAGTGTATATGAAAATGGAGGATTCTGGATAGGGCAATACGAGATGGGGACAGAAACACTAAGAACAAGCAAGAATGCTGAATTAACAGATCCAGTATGTAAAGAAGGAGCATATCCATATAATTACGTAACATGTAAACAAGCACAAGAGAAAGCAAGTAGTATGAATTCTGGAGAATGTGAAAGTAGTTTAATGTTTGGAATCCAATGGGATTTAGTGATGAAGCATATAGAAACAAAAGAAGGAAAAATACAAGCTGAATTAAACTCAGATTCAACCAGTTGGGGAAATTACTTAAATGCAACATTTACAGTTACAAAAGGAAAGTATTCAACTGATAGTGGAAAAAACTTCACAGAAGTATCAGGAAGTTATACAAAGCCAGCATCTATTACATCGAGTGATGATACTGGTAAAATATTATTAACAACAGGAGCAAGTGAAATAAATAGAGTATTAAATATATATGATATAGCAGGAAATGTATCTGAATGGACATTAGAGCGATATACTGCGAATTCCAACTTTCCTTGTGGCTATAGGGGAGGCAGTTACGGCTACTACGGTAGCGCCAGTCCCTTCGGTCCAGCTTCTAGCCGCGATTTCTATAGCACTTCCGACAGCTACGTCACTTGTGGTTTTCGCCCAGCTTTGTACAAGTAGAAATTGTTTAAAAAGTCAAGTTATGTAAATAAAGAAAATGAAAAGAAATCACTTTAAAAACTAGTAAAAAATGTACAAAAATGATATAATGAAAGTGCGAAAATCAGGGTGTATAATATGGTGGTTCTTTGTCAAGTTAGTTGATTTATGCTAATATTTTTAGACGTAGCAAATCGAAGCTACATCTACCATACATCACTCTTTTTATTACTTTTGTTTTATTATTAAATCCTTCTGTTAAGCCATTACTATAGTCATATTTGATTGCATTTTTTACAGCATCAATATCACTTTCAATTAATGTAACAAAGCTATTAAGCTCCTTTACATTAATTTTTTTTGCATCTCTTATCCATTTTGCTAATTTCCTAGGTTTTTTTGAAAATACTATTTCTTTAAATTTTCTTATCATATTAAAAAGTTCATTTAACTCTTGGTTGGTTTCTAAATATTCTTTTAAATCATTTTTTAAGTTCTCATCTTTAATTTCTTCTATATCATAAAAAAGTAGCTTTTTGATTTTACTTCTTTTTAAATATTTTACATTTATCTTAGCTTCCTGTCTAATGCCTCTTAATCTACTTGTAAAAAGCGAGGTTTTTCCTTTATATCCATTAGCTCGTATCTCATCGTATATTTCAAAAACTTTTTTTCCCTCAAGTATTAGCTTTTTTATCATTGGAACAAATGGATCCAATATTGAATTTGTAGATCTCTCTAATGGTTGTTTTTGCTCTAAATATCTATATATTGTTTGTCTTGATATATTCAATTTCTTTGCTATATCACTTTTATTATGACCTTCTTGATATAGTTTTTGAACTTCTTGTATCGTTTGCCATTTTTTTTCTGCTGATTCTTTTTTATTTCTTTGTCTTCTATTTAATATAATTTCTTCTTCAATTACTTCTTTATTCTTATTATCAACCATTTTTATTGTTTCTTTTATATTTCTTTTTATATACTCATTTAAATCATCTGTTAAGTTTTTAAATATGTGAAATCTATCTACTATTTGCTTAGCCTTAGGTAATGCCTCTTCTATAGCATTTTTGTATGTTTGTGAAAAATCCCTTGTTACTGTTTTTACTTTTTTAAATAATTTTAGTTTTTCTACAACATCTTCTTTTTCTCTCGAGTTTATTACCTCTACTTTTTTCTTTTTATCATTATCTACAAATATTGTATTAAATATTTCTCTCTTCTTTGATGAAAAATCATCTATTCCTAAGTTCTCAACCTCATAATCAATTTCTATTTTTGTTTTTTTTTTATTATTCTAAGTATGGTATTATTTGAAATATCTACATGTGTTTCATTTATTTGTTTTTTAGCTTCTATTGAACTTGTAGTTAATCCAACTTTATTTATATATTCATCTAATCTTTTGGTTCGAATTGCATTTTTATCAACAAAATTAAGTGGCTCTGCAAATGTTGTTTTTTTACACTTTTCGTTGTTACAGAAATATTTTTTTACTTTTATTACTAATTTTACCTTGTAATTTTGTATTGGTAAATCTGATATTATTCTAGTGTATGTGCTATGTACAGTTTCACTTTCTTCTCCACAATATTTACATTTTGTTTTTTGTTTCTTTGTTTCACAATATATATACATTATTCCATCTATTATTTCTTTTTTTGTTACTATTAATTTTTTGTCCAATTCTTGTATTAATTCTTCTAATTCCATAATTATATCCTCCGTATTTCTACAGAGGATATTCTATCATATATCACATTTAACATCAACTAACTTGACAAAGAACCAATATGGTGTGTGAAAATAAAAAGCACATCATATTATTTTTTTATAAAAGGAGGAAAAAAGATGCAAGAAACAGATA
>CANQTZ010000001.1 GCA_947626865.1 uncultured Clostridia bacterium | reverse complement strand
TAACCCACTTTGTATTAAAGTCTGTTATGCAGTTGGGAGTTACAAATAAATAATATATTAATATTTTGACCATATAAGTATAAATCTGGTTGTGAATAGTAACATCTAGTAATTTTTTTAATTTTAAATAGTATAAATCTATTGACAATTATGTCGTTTTATGATAGAAAAAGAATGAGGATAAAATCTAACTAATATTAAGAACTCAAAATATCAAAAAGGGAGGTGAATATTATGGCTAAAATTATGAATGTTGATTATGAAGCTATACCAGGACATGCTGCAACAATGAGAGAACAAGGAAACTCATTAAATTCTGAGCTTACTACAGCTTATCAAAGTATTGCAGATATGCACAAATCTTGGTATGGTAAAAGATACAATTCATTGGTACAAGAATTTAACAAAATTATTCCACAAATAAATGAACTATTAGATTTAGTAGTGGGAGATTTTCCTTTTGCATTAGAAACAGTTGCAAACAATTATTCACAAGCAGATAGAGGCTCAAGAGTAACTGCAGCTAGAAGAACAGATCCTAAAAAAATTGTTAATATAGCAACATCAAATGATGTTGGAATGAAATTTTTAACTAGTGATGTTGAAGCAACTAAAAGTAAAGTTTCAAAAAACTTTAAAAATGCAAAATCAAAAATGGATGAGATTGAACAAACTTATGCTAAAATAAAATGGGAAAGTGAAGCTTCTCAAGCATTTAAAACTAAATTTACAAAATTAAAAAATAGTATTGTACAATCTATTGAAAACATTAATACACAATTTACAAAATTAATGCAACAAACTTTGGAGGATATCCAAGCTACAGAAACTAATAATACTGTTAAATAATAATGAATAAGTATTTTCTTTGATAACTGGAAATTTTTCGGCTATCAAAGAAAATATTTATTAAAATAATATGATAAGAAGGGATGATATATATATGGATATAAATAATTCACCTCAATTAGAACTTTTATATCAACAAAGGAATAGATTAAATAGTGAAATATTAAAAAAACAAATGGAAAAAGGTGCATTAGCAGGTAGCATTGCGGGGCTGAGTGGAGAAATAAATGTATTAAATGCCCAAATAGACAAATTATCAGAGAAGATTAGAAAATATAGTGCCATAAATACAGCGATAAGTACAGCAACTAAGCAATTTAGACAAGCTAGTAATGAATTAAAAGAAGTGAAAATAGCAATTAAAAACAATTATACAGGAAAGGGTTCAAAAGAAGAAACTGAGTATGTACAAGGATACAAAGATGACATAGAGAAACTAATTGGCAATTTAAATACAATCAGTCAAGACAATACAGACAACATTACAGAGATAGGAAAAAAGAAAGATGGAAAAATAAAAGAAAAAAATGACTTAATAAAAAAGAAAAATAAATTAAGTGAGCAACAAAAAGAACTAGATACAGAAATAAAACAAAAAAAAATAAGTTTGATGGAAACAAATAAAAGAATATCAGATTTAGGAGGAATATAAAAATATAGTGAAAGGAGATGTAACATAATGGGAACAAAAGTCAATCTAAGAGGACTTATAGCAGGTGTGGCACATATAGACCCATGCAAAAGAAATATGAAAGATGGAATAAGTGCTTTAAAACAAATAAAGGAATATCCAGAAGGGTTTAAAAGAACAAAGATAACTAGTGCTATAACACAAGCAGAAAAAATAAAATCAAGCTTAGGTAAAATAAGAAGTAAGATAGAACAAAAAGTTAAGGGATTTGAACAAGCAGAGAAAAACATCAAAGCGCAAATAGCAATATTGTCAGGAGCATTTGCTATAAGCGCAACTACATATCAAAAATATCAAGAATATCACAAATTAAGTAAAGAAGAAGAAGAAACGATAAGAAAAAACAATAAGGAAAAGGCAAAGGAAATATTAAAAGGAAAATTTATAGCTAAATCAAAAATAATGGAGATAGAAAATTATATAGACAAGCAATCTGTTGAAAGAGGAAATATATTCATAAAAAAACTAGAAGAAAAATATGGAAAATTATCAAGCATAGGAGACATAATATCAGGCAAAAGTATAACTGAATTAATGAATGAAAGCAACAAGGAAGTAGATGTTGATAAGAAAGCTAAAGGAGCAGTAAGTGCTGGTATAGATGCAACTATTATAGGAGCATTTGAAACAGGAGACCAAAAAGCAACAGTTAAAGATAAAACCAAAAAGGGAAAAGTGAAATCATCAGGCGGAAAAGGAGAAGAAGAAGCAAAAGTATCAGATGGTAGTGGGAAAGGAAGTAGCGTAAAGCAATCAAAGGCAACTAGTGGAAACAATAAAGCTAGTGTATCAAACAAAGGTAGCAATAATAGCAATTTGAAACAGTCAAAAGGCAAAGGAGATAGCAAAACAAATATTAATGACAAAGTAAAAGAAAAAGTTAAAGAAGAAAGCCAAAAAGGAAACAATGGAGACCAACAAACAAGAATTGGAGAAGCAATCAAGAAAAAAGCAGAAGATAAAAATCAAACAGAAAATAAAGGAGAAACAAAAACAGACATTCCAAATAAAGAAAAAGAAAATGAACAAATAAATCCACCAGAAGGAAACAACAAGATAGATGAAGTAAAAAGACCAACAGACCCAGAAGAAACAACACCAACAAATCCACAAGAAGGAGGACAAGGAACAGAACCAAATCAACCACAACAAGAGCCAGAACAAGCAACTCCAAGCACTCCACAAGAAGGAGGACAAGGAACAGAACCAAATCAACCATCAACAGACCCAGAACAAACAACTCCAAACACTCCACAAGAAGGAGAGCAAGGAACAGAACCAGTAGAACCATCAACAGATCCAGAACAAACAACACCAAGCACTCCACAAGAAGGAGAGCAAGGAACAGAACCAGTAGAACCATCAACAGAGCCAGAACAAACAACTCCAAACGAACCATCACAAGAAGAACCAAATACAGGTAAAGGAGAATTTGATGAGACAGATATATCCGAAGGAGATGAAGCAAACTTTCCAGATGATGAAATGGGTGGAGAAGAATTAGATGATGATTTAGACGATTTTTAAAAAAGAGTAAACGAGAATATTTTACTATTATAATTGGTAAAATATTCTCTTTATTTTTTACATGAAAACGCCCAAAGTATTAATTCCCTAAGTATTTGTCGATAAATGCTATATATATGTAATAAAAGGTAATATAATTGTCAAAAAAAAATAATATATTAAACATCAAAACACAAGTATTAAATAGCCGTAACAATTACCATTGCGACCTTAGAAAAAACTAAATTTACTAGCATTGACAGTAAGATTAATTATAATATATAATTTTTAAAGAAGAGACATTAAAAAGGGGGGAATCTGATTGCTAGTAACACTTATAGGAAAAAACACTATTCATAAAATTGCATTACCACAAACACCTAGTGGAAGCTATTGGCTTAGTGATACAAACAGCGAAAAAGAGAAAAAATTAATCAATATAGAAGCAAAAAATGGCAAATGGCAAATAGCAAGCAATCATTATGTAAAAATAATAAATTCAAAATTCATAAATATTAGCAATAACAACATAAAAGTAATTCCTAATGCAAAAAATGCCGTAGTCGACAAAATTACATTGAGAGAATATGGAATGTATGGTATCTGTTTAGGCAATCTAGATGAACTATATATTTTATATTGTTCCCCTGTATACGATAACAACATATTACATCTAAACTTAAAAAATACAAAAGAATTTTGCATTGGAAGCGGAAGAGAAAGTCATATTATTTATCAAAACAAATTAGTATCAAATATACATGCCAGAATTTTCTATAATAATGGTAGATGGATGATAGAAAATTTTGATAAAAGATATGGAACATTTGTTAATAATAAACCAGTCGATAAAGAAACATCAATTTTATCAAATGGAGATGTTATTTTTATCATGGGATTAAAAATAATCCTAATGGGCAATAGCATATACATGAATAACCCTCAAGGAAATGTAAACTATTATGAACAATATTTTGAATTAGAAGAAATAAATAATAATATTATCAATGTTCCAAAAGATGAAGAAAGCGATGAAGAAATAGAATTATATACCGAAAATGAATATTTCTCCAAAGCACCTAGAATTACAAACATAATAGAACGTGAAAAAGTAAAAATTGATGCACCACCACAAGTACAGGATAAAGAAGAAACACCAATGATATTAACACTTGGATCCACATTATCAATGGGAGTAATGATGATGATATCAATGTATATGACTATTGATGGAAGAGTAAGTGGAACAGCTACAACAAAAGACACAGTCACATCTTTACTTATGGCATTAGCTATGTTAGTTAGTATACTGGTATTTCCAATTTTAATGAACAGATACGAAAAAAAGAAAAAAATTAGATATGAAGAAAAACGTCAAACAAGATATAAAAATTATTTAAACAATAAAAAAGCGACAGTTAACAAAATAAAAACAAAACAAAGAAACATATTATATGAAAATTATATATCAGCAGATGAATGTACACAAATAATTCTGCAAAAAAGTTCACGTTTTTGGGAAAGAAAGATTGAAGATTATGACTTTTTAACAGTACGTTTAGGAATTGGAGATGTACCATTAGAAGTTGATATTCAATATCCAGAAGAACAATTTGCAATGGAAGATGACAATTTAGTAGAAATTTTAAAAGAAATAGGAAATGAATCAAAAATCCTAAAAGATGCACCTATTGTAACATCTTTAGTAAAGAAAAATGTATCATCTATAATCGTAAAAGATGAAGATGTATTTGAAAAATTCATGCAAAACCTAATTATTCAGTTAATAACATTTCATAGCTATGAAGATTTAAAGATGGTATTTCTATTAAAAAAAGAAAACAGACAATATTGGGAATATGTAAAAATGTTGCCACATGTTTGGAATAATAGTAAAGACATAAGATTTTTTACAGATGATTATGATGAGATGAAGGAAATATCAAAATACTTAGAAGAAGATTTAAAACACAGATTAAGATATCAAGATGCAGACTATAAATCTTTTTCACCATATTACTTAATAATTACAGATGATTACAAAAAAATTGAAAATTTAAATATTATAAAACAAGTTTTACAACAAAGAAACAATGTAGGATTTAGTTTATTATGTGTTACAGAAGATTTAACACAATTACCAAAAGAATGTAAAACATTTATCAGTCTTGGCAATAAAGTTGGAATGCTTTTTGAAAATGAATTATCATCAACAAATCAAAAGCAAATAAACTTTGACACATCAACTACAATTTTCTTTGAAAAAATCTGTCAAACAGTAGCTAATATACCTATTAGATATAGTGTAAGCAGTCAAATGATGTTACCAGACAGTTATACATTTTTGCAAATGTATGATGCAGGTTTAATTGACCAATTAAATATATTAAACAGATGGAATAAAAATGATTCAACATTATCATTAAAAGCTCCAATTGGAATTGATGGATCAGGAAATCAAATTATCCTAGATATTCATGAAAAATTTCATGGACCACATGGGTTAATCGCTGGAAGCACAGGTTCTCGGAAAAAGTGAATTTATTATTACATATGTATTATCATTAGCTATAAATTATCATCCAGATGATGTAACATTTTTATTGATAGACTACAAAGGTGGAGGTTTAGCAGGAGCATTCCAAAAAAACAATATAAAATTACCTCATCTAGTAGGAACAATTACAAATATTGACACTATTGGGCTTCAAAGATCATTAGCTTCAATTAAAAGTGAATTAAAGAGAAGACAAGTCAAATTTAATGAAGCAAGAAATATGACAGATGAAGGAACAATTGACATTTATAAATATCAAAAGTTATATCATGAAGGAGTAGTAAAAGAACCAATTTCACATTTATTAATCATTTGTGATGAGTTTGCTGAATTAAAACAACAACAAGAAGATTTTATGGATGAGTTGATAAGTGTATCAAGAATAGGAAGAAGCTTAGGAGTACATCTTATTTTGGCAACACAAAAGCCAGCAGGTGTAGTAAATGACCAAATTCGTAGTAACAGCAAATTTGCAGTTTGTTTAAAAGTACAAGATAGAGAAGACAGTATGGA
The DNA here is from genome assembly GCA_947626865.1 of uncultured Clostridia bacterium. Lineage (GTDB taxonomy): Bacteria > Bacillota > Clostridia > TANB77 > CAG-508 > CAG-269. The sequence continues at coordinate 63,903 of CANQTZ010000001.1, read as the reverse complement.
TGTTATAAAAAGACCAGATGCAGCATCTTTAAAAGGCGCAGGACAATTTTATTTACAAGTTGGAAATGATGAATATTTTGTATTAGGTCAATCAGCATGGTGTGGTGCACCATATTTTCCATCTGAGGTTACTAAAAAGAAAATAGACAATTCAATACAGTTCATTTCTGATATAGGAACTACTATTAAACAAGTAGATGATTCAGTACAAAAAGTAGTAAGTAACCATGGGGAGCAATTAACAAATATTTTAAAATATATGTGCATGCTAGCTAAAAGTGAAAATATACAAGCAGAAAACTTGTGGCTAGATACGATTCCAGAAACAATATTTGTTAATGATTTAAGAATGAAATATGGTATAAAACCTTCACCAAAGAATGTTGATTTAGTAATTGGAGAATATGATGATCCAGAAAATCAAAGACAGGGAATTGTAGATGTTAATCTTTCTACAGATGGAAACATTGTTATATATGGAAATGCAGAAAGTGGAAAAGAGACATTTTTAAGTACTTTGGTATATGATTTGATTTCTTGCTATAGCACAGAAAGAGCATGGTTATATTTGCTTGATTTTGGTAGTGAAGCACTAAAAATTTATAAAGATAGTCCTCATGTAGGTGATGTTATATTTATTAGTGATGCTGAAAAATTAAGTAGGTTCTTTGATATGATTCAAAGAGAAATAAAAGAGAGAAAAGAGATTTTATCAGACTATAATGGTGATTATAATTTGTATATTAAAACAAGTGGCAAAATTATGCCAATGTTAGTAGTATTGCTTAATAACTATGAGGCTTTTACAGAAAATTATGAAATGGAATATGAAGATCTTTTACTAACAATAACTCGTGAAGGATTAAAATGTGGTATTGTATTTATAGTTACAGCAAGTACCTATGGTGATATGCGTTATCGTTTAACACAAAATTTTAAACGAAAGATTGCTTTGCAAGTTAATAATGAAGATGATTATTTTAACATTTTTGAAAATGTTGGTAAAAAGAGACCTTCTCGCTTGTTTGGTAGAGGACTAGTTAGTATAGAAGATGGAGGAATTTATGAGTTCCAAACTGCAAAAATATGTGAAGCAGTAAACTATAATGAACAAATTCAAAATACAATAAAACAAGTGAAAGCTATTAGTAAATTAGAGGCAAAACCTGTACCTATAATTCCAAATAAAATTAATCTTAGTGATTTTAAAGATTATATAAATGGTATATCACACGTTCCAATTGGAATGACAAAGAAAGAGCTTAAAGTATATACATATGATTTTAAAAAGAATTTTACTACAATGATAACTTCGAAGAATGTAGAAGATGCTGTTGAATTTTCTCTTTATGCTTTAGAAGAAATAAAACAAGTAGAAGACATTGAATTAGTTGTAATAGATGCAGAAAGAACAACAAAAAATAAAAAAGAAAACTTGAAAAATTTATATAATAAATTCAAATTAGATTTTGTAACAAATGAAGATTCAAAACATTTTGTTTGTGCAATTATTGGATTAGATAAATTTTTAAGTGATTATGAAGAGGAAGAGGAATTTTTCGAGTTGCTTAGAGCAGCAGAAGAACAAGAAAACTGTAATTTCATTTTCATAGATAATACAAATAAATTTAAAAATCATGAATATGATGAGTGGTATAAAGAATATATTGCGAAAGATAATGGAATATATGTTGGAAATGGTATGGAAGATCAATACTTGTTAGATATAAGTGAAAGAAAAGATGTAGTTAATAATTGTGGCAAAAGTTATGGATATGTTATAAAACAAGGAAATCCAATTATGATTAAGCTACTAGGCATGAAAGATGAGGTAGAAGATGATGAATAAAATATTAGTTAAATTATATGTTCCATTAATAGAACAAGAATATGATGTATGGCTACCACTAAATAGAAGGATTGGTAATGTAATCAAATTGCTCATAAAAGCTATCTACGAGATTACAGGTGGAGATTATAGACCAAATAAAATGCCAATTCTATATGATAAGTTAAATGCAACTCCTTATGATGTGCAATTAACAATAAAAGAATCTACCATAAGAAATGGCTCAGAAATTATATTAATCTAGTGTCACGTTTTTGTGGAGAAATCTAGACTACAATGCAAGTATGCCCATTGAAAATTGGGCATACTTACTTTAAACTCCGATTCCATTTTCCATTGGTGCAATTACTTTAATTTCTGGTTCTATTGGCATAAGCACTTTAATCTCCGATTCCATTGGCACAAATCTTTAAAAGCCGGATCATATAAATTTTCACCTTTAAAATTAAAGCGAGAACCATGACAAGGGCAATCCCAAGTTTTATCAACATCATTCCAAGAAAGCAAGCAACCTAAATGAGTACAAACAGGTTTTACAGCAAAAATTTTACCATCAGGGGCTTTATAAACTCCAACTTTTTCATTATTAATCTCTATAATACCGCCAGAGTCATTTTCAATTTCATCAAAATGAAAATTAGAAGGTTTCAATTTATCCACCAACAAAGAATTTTTTGATTGTACTAGCATATTTTTCATTTCATTTGCATTTTTAAAAGGCTTCAAACGAGAAGATTTAAATACATATTCATATTTATTTTGTTTTCCACAAATTTTATCAACAATAATATTAGCAGCAACATTAGAAGAAGTCATGCCCCATTTTTTAAAACCAGTGCCTACAAAGACATTTGGAAGGGACATAGAATATTGACCAATATAAGGAATTTTATCCAAGGAAATACAATCCCTAGTATTCCAACGATACAAAACTTCTGCATCAGGATAAAACTTTTTTGCTTCTCTTTCCAACAAACCATAAGTATCTCTATAGCAAGAAGGATGTCCTGTTTTATGGTCGCCACCACCAACAATCAACAAATTTTTTCCATCAATCTTAGCAGTTCTGTAAGAAAAAGTAGGAGAAAATGCACTAATATACATCCCATTAAAAAGCGATTTTTTCGCATCAATAGCAATCAAATAAGAAGTAGATTGATACATCTTTGCAAAATAAAAACCAGGAAAATTAATAAAAGGATAATGTGTAGCAACAATTACAAATTTGCAACTAACACAATAGCCATTTGCAATTACTCTGTAAGAGGAATCGGAATCCTTTTCCAAGTCATATACTAAAGTATTAGTATAAATTTTCCCATTATTAGAAACAATACTATTACATAAACCATATACATACTTTAAAGGATGAAATTGAGCTTGATTTTTAAAACAAACAGCTCCACAAACCTCAAAAGGAAGCCCCGTCTTAGTCACAAAATCACAAGAACCACCCAAACTATTAACAGCCTTAACCTCATCCTTAATAGAGTGCAATTCAGTCGGCTTCGTTGTATACACATAACTATTCTGGTATTCAAAATCACAATTAATATTTTCCGCATCAACAATACCCTTAATATTCTCAATAGCCCTTTCATTCGCCTCCAAATAATCACCAGCAAACCTCTCACCATAAGAATTAATCAAATAATCATAAAACAAACCATGCTCACTTGTAATCTTAGCAGTAGTATGCCCAGTAGCCTTAGTAGCAATCCCCGCCTTATCCAAAACCACCAAAGAAAAACCCAACTTACTCAAATAATAAGCACAAGACAACCCAAAAATCCCTGCACCTATAACACACACATCAGCCTCAACATCACCACGCAAACAATCATAATCATCCTTATAATTATCTTTATCCTTATCCTTATTTTTTTTATTTTTATATTGTATAGAATCTAACCATAATGAGCTCATTTTTACCTCCTTATCCCTACTTATCCTTACTTATCAATACTTAATTTTTCCTTCTCATTACGTGCTTACTTACTAAAATACTAACATACTATCATACTTAAATAACAGTATAACCAAAAACTAGCATTTTATGTATGCAATTTGGCAGATGTGCCGTTTGGGACAGGCACTAGCGATACATCCATGTGCCATCTGGGACAGGCACCAACGGTACATCAATGTGCTTTTTGGGACAGGTATAAAATAAAAAAACTAAATAAAAATGTCCGTAAATCTATGTGGCTCTAGTATTATCTCTTATTCTTAAAAAATGTATTAACTTAAATTTTTTTCAAAAATACATAAATATATCATAAATAACCTGTCCCAAAAAGCACCTGAATGTATCATTTGTGCCTGTCCCAAACGGCACATTGACAGAATAATTGAGGTTGTGATACAATGACTTTGCCAGCGAAATTTTAGAATAGAGATGGCAAATAATTTATGAAAGAGGAGGAGAAAAATGGGAGAAGAGCTTAAAGAGAAACTTTTTAATGTAAAGCTAAGTGGATGGGAACATACGGATGAACAGGAGAAGGAGAAAATATTTCAATTGTCGAAAAAATATATGGATTTTTTAAATGTTGCTAAAACGGAGAGAGAATTTATAAAGCAAGCGCAAAAATTAGCAGATGAAAATGGGTATCAAGATATTAGCAAATTAGATTCGTTAAAGGTAGGGGACAAAGTATATTTTATTAATCGTGGTAAAAGTATGTATTTAGCTATTATTGGAGAGAATTCAATTGAAAATGGAATGCATATTATAGGGTCTCATGTAGATTCACCAAGATTAGATTTGAAACCTAATCCATTATATGAGGATGGTGGATTTGCTTATTTTAAAACACATTATTATGGTGGAATTAAGAAGTATCAATGGACAACAATTCCTTTGAGTATTCATGGTGTAATTGTTAAGACAAATGGTGAAAAGATAGAGGTAAATATAGGTGAAGATGAAAATGATCCTATTTTCACAATTACAGATTTATTGCCACATTTAGCGCAAGAGCAGATGGAGAAAAAGCTGAAAAATGGAATTGAAGGAGAGAATCTTAATTTATTAATTGGAAGTATTCCTTACAAAGATAAAAAAGTATCTGAGAAAATAAAATTGAATATCCTAAATATTCTAAATCAAAAGTATGGAATTACAGAAGTTGATTTAACAAGTGCAGAAATTGAATTGGTTCCAGCTTTTAAAGCTAGAACGTTAGGATTGGATGAGAGTATGGTTGCAGGATATGGGCAAGATGATAAAGTTTGTGCTTACACATCTTTAGCAGCTATGATGGAATTGGATAAAGTGAAAAATACAGCAGTTTGCATTTTATCTGATAAAGAAGAAATTGGTAGCATGGGAAATACTGGAATGGAATCACATATGTTTGATTTCTTTATCTCTGAAATATTAAATAAATTAGGAGTTAACAAGCCTAATTTACTAGACCGAGTATTTTGCTTTTCAAAAATGTTATCTTCAGATGTAGATGCAGGTTTTGACCCAATTTATGCTAATGTTTCTGATAAGCATAATGCAGGATTTTTAGGAAAAGGAATAGCTTTAGTAAAATATACAGGTTCTAGAGGTAAATCTGGTGGTTCTGATGCTAATGCAGAATTTGTTGCTTGGGTTAGAAATGTATTAGATAAAAACAAAATTCAATATCAACTTACAGAATTAGGTAAAGTGGATATTGGTGGGGGAGGCACAATAGCATACATTTTAGCTAATAAAGGTACAGATGTAATAGATTGTGGTGTTCCAGTATTGTCTATGCATGCCCCTTATGAAGTAACAAGTAAATATGATATTTATTCGGCTTATAAAACTTATAAAGCATTTTGGAGTGAATAAAAAAATAATAATAAAAAAAGAAAGAGGTATCTATAATAAGATAACCTCTTTTATTCTAAGTTTTGAAGTAAATCTATAATTGCAAGCAAAAATTGCTTTTTATCTTGGGAAAGTGTGCATACTTTTTCTGATATTTCGACATTTGTTATCACATCTGGATTTGTAATGAAAGACTTATATATCAAATCTGGTGTGATTCCTAAAATATTCATATAATTTATTAAAGTTTGTGTTTTGACACCATTATTGCCATTTTCAATTCTAGAAATATATTTTAAAGAAATGCCTAATTTTTCAGATAATTGTTCTTGTGTCATTTTATTTTTAATACGAAAGTCTCGTAGAATTTTACCAAAAGTTTTATCAATATCTATTTTAGAAACTGAATTCATCTCGTACCACCGCCTAATATAAAGTATATTATTAGTATAGCAAGCAACGTAAAAATGTTGAACACATTTTTACTGTAACAGTAGTGAATTTTAAAGTCATCAAAAATCGAAAAAATACTTGAATTTCAAGGAAAAATATGCTATCATAAACAAAAAAACGTTACACTATTAGTGTTACCAGCTAAAATAATATATATACTGAGGGTATAAAAAGAAGTAAAAAAAATAACTAAAAAAGGAATGTAAAAATATGGTAAATGACGAAACATATGAAAAATTTTTAAGAATGATAATTGCTTGTATTAGTCATGGAGATTATTATTCAGTAAAAGAATTATCTCAGCTTGAGTTAGAAAGAATAGAAAAAAATAAAAAAGAAATGAAAAAACATAGCTAGTTACAGCTTAATGGTTTTAAGTGCGTGTCCCCACATAATATAAGATTTTGAATGGAATGTCGAATGTGTATGGAGAAATTTTAGAAATTCTATGCAATTTTATGGAAATAGTTCACTGTTGTGAAAGGGTGCCATAAAATAAATTAGAATTTCTTAATTTTCGAAATAACGCCGAGACATGCAATGAAAATCTTATATTATGTGGGGACACACACTTGAAACCATTAAGCTGTAACTAGCCAGTAAAAATAGCAAGGATAACACAATTTTTCAACATTGACAAAATATTAGTAAAATTATATAATCATTCAATAATAGGGAGGAACGAATGATTAGAAAATTTAAAAAAGAAGACACAACAAAAGTAATGACTTTATGGACAAAAGGAAATTTCGATGCTCATTATTTTATCGAAAAAGATCATTGGTTAGAAAATTTCAACAGAGTAAAAAATGAGTATTTATTTGAAGCGGAAACATACATATATTGCACCAGTACAAACGAAATAAAAGCATTCATTAGCATAGATAAAAATCAAGAAATAACTAGCATATTTGTTAGAAAAGACTCCATAAGACAAGGAATTGGTAGCAAATTAATGCATTATTGTCAGAACAAAAACAACTACTTAAAACTAAAAGTATATGAAAAAAACATAAATGCTATATTATTTTTTGTAGCAATGGGATTTAAAAACAAAGCCATTAATCTGCAAGAAAAAACAGGAGAAAAAATATATACAATGGAATGGAAAAATAATGAAAGGAAAAAATAGTTTGAAAGAATGTAAGCTTTCATTTCTATATGTGCCTTTTAATGAAGCAAGAAAGGAAAGAAATTTAACATGAAATTATTACATTTATCCGATTTACACATAGGCAAAATAATATATGAGCAATCACTATTAGAAGATCAAGAATACATACTAAAAGAAATTATAAAAATTGCAAAAAAAGAAAAAGTAGATGCAGTCTTAATATCTGGAGACATATATGATAGAAGTATACCTCCAGCAGATGCTGTAGATGTATTAAATGATTTCTTAAATAAATTAATTAAAATATTAAAAATTAAAGTCTTTATCATTTCAGGAAATCATGATTCAAAAGAAAGATTAAATTTTGGAAGCAAAATATTTGAAAATGATGGTTTATACATCCAAACAACATACAACGGCAAAATAACAAGTATAGAACTATCAGATAAAATCAATATTTATATGCTTCCATTTATAAAACCAATTGAAGTCAAACAATACTTTGAAACTGAAAAAATAGATACATATAATGAAGCCATAAAATTAATAGTGGATAATGAAAAAATTGATGAGAATAAAGTAAACATATTAATGGCACATCAATTTGTAACAGCAGGAAATAAAAGTCCTGAAACATGTGAATCAGAAACAACACTAAATGTTGGTGGAATAGAAAATGTAGATTCATCTAATTTCGATAAATTTGACTATGTTGCCTTAGGCCATATTCATGGGCCACAACGAATAGGAAAAGATACAATTAGATATTCAGGAACAATGTTAAAATATTCATTTTCAGAAGCAAATCATAATAAATCAGCAGTATTAATCAACATAAAAAACAACAAATCAGTCGAATATAAATTAATTCCTTTAAAACCATTAAGAGATATGAGAGTAATCAAAGGTCCAATAGAAGAATTATTAAATAAAGAAAATTATAAAGATACAAATACCCAAGATTATATTAAAGCTATTATTACAAACAAAGAACCTGTATATGATGCAATAGGTCAAATTAGAAGAGTCTATCCAAACACATTAAGTTTAGAAATTTCTAATATAAAATCAAGTATCCAAAATGTAGAGTTAGAAAACATAGAAGAATTAAAACAAAAAGATGAATTTGAATTATTTGACGACTTTTATGAATTTCAAAATAATATCAGACTAGATGATGAACAAAAAAAGATTATAAAAGATATAATAAATAGGAGTATATGTAGATGAAACCAATAAAATTAACAATGTCCGCATTTGGACCATATAGAGAAGAAACAATCATTGATTTTGAAAAATTAGGTAACAGTGGTTTATTTTTAGTTACCGGTGATACTGGTGCAGGAAAAACTACTATATTTGATGCAATATCATTTGCACTATTTAATGATGTAAGTGGATCCAATAGACCAATATCTTCGCTTAGAAGTGATTTTGCAACAACCGAAGATACTTATGTAGAATTAATATTTGAACATAAAGACAAAATATATACTGTAAAAAGGACACCATCTTATGAAAGACAAAAGAATAGAGGGGAAGGTGTGACAAAAAACATTGCAGAAGCATCACTATCATATGAAGATAAAATAATAACAAAAATTTCAAATGTAAATGAAAAAATAATTGAAATAATTGGCATTAACTCAAAACAATTTAAGCAAATTGCAATGTTAGCCCAAGGAGAATTTATAAATGTGTTATTTGCAAAAAGTGATGATAGAACAGAAGTCTTTAGAAAAATATTTGAAACAGAAATATATAATATAATAACTAAAAATTTAAATGAATTTGCTAAAAATAATAGAGCAGAATTAGAAACTCTAAAAACAACATTTGAAACAAACGCAGAAAATATAATATGGAAAGAAAAACCAATAAGTGTTGAACTAATTGATTATAAAAAAATAGTTGAAGCAGATATAGAACAAATTTTAAAGAGTCTAGCAAATGAAATAGAAAAGCAAAAGCAGGAATACAAAGACTTTGAAAAAGAAATAGATAAAATCGCAAAAGATACAAAAAAATTAGAAAGCCAAATAACAAAAATAAAAGGGCAAAATAAAAAAGTAGAAGAATATCAAAAATTAAAAATAATCAAAAACGAATTAAAAGAGCAAGGAAAAAGTATTAAAGAAGATGAAAAAAAAGTAAAAACAAATGAAAAAATACTTGCATCTGTACTTCCAAAAGAAAAAATACTTGAAAAATTAGATGAAGAAATACAAAAAAATAATAAACAAATAAAGAAGCTTGAAGAAGAAATTGAACTTGAAAAAGAAACAGAAAAGAAAAATAATGCAAATACAAAAAGAATAGAAGAATTAAAAACAATAATAAAGGAATACACCCAAATACAAGATGAAAACAAAAAAATACATGAATTAAATGTCAAAATTGATGACTTAATTAAACTAAACAAAGAAAAAGAAACACTTAGTAAGAAATATGAAAAAAGTAATAAAAAATATCAAGATAAAGTAAAAGAATATTTAAAACAAGAAGATGCTTTTTTCAAAGAACAAGCAGGTATTATTGCAGAAAAACTTGAAAAAGGTAAACCTTGTCCTGTATGTGGTAGTATAGAGCATCCTGTAAAAGCAAAGAAAAGCAAAAGCGTTCTTACAAAAGAAGAATTAGAAGAATTAAAAGAAGAAAAAGAAAAACTAGAAAAAGAAAATTCTAAATATAAAGAGCAAATAACAGTTGTAAAAACAAAATACGATTCTATTCTTAATGAAATTCCTGAAAGTAAAAAAAGCAAATTTAATTTAGAAGAATATGTAGAAAAAATACAAAAACAAAAAAACGAAATAGATGAAAAGAAAACCAATATAAAAGATAAATTTGAAACTACTTATTATAAAGTTACTGAAAAATACACTGATATTGCTGAATTTGAATTTGACGAATTTAAAGATGAGTTCAATAAAAGAATAAAAGAAGATGCTGACCAAATGATTAAAAACAAAACATTACTTAATAACACAAAAAAAATCAAAGAAATTACAGATAAAGAGTATCAAGAAAAATATGCAGATTTTATTGAAACAATAAAAACACTTGGATTTAAAAACGAAAAAGATTATAAAAAGAATTTGTTAGGTGAAGATGAAATAGCTAAAATAAAAGAAAGAATTGAAAATTATAAGGAAGCGCAAATATCCAACAAAACAAAATTAGAATCATTAGAAAAAGAAATATCTAAAAAAGAAATTATTGATATTTCTAAAGATGAAGCACAATTAGAGGAATTTATAAATAAACAAAAAGAGCAAAAGAAAATACAACTTACACTTAAAAGTAACTTAGATTCAAATGAAAAATTTAATAAAGCTTTGCAAAAAACAGCAGACTTACTAAAAGAACAGATGGTTAAAGTTGCAAGAATTGATGAATTATCTAAATTAGCAAGTGGAACAGCAGTAGGTAAGAGAAAAATTGCATTTGAACAATATGTACAAGCTACATATTTTGATATGATAATCAATGAAGCTAATAAGAGATTAATTAATATGACAGATAATAGATATATGCTACTAAGAAAGAAATCATCAGATAAAATATCAGAAAAAATGGCTCTTGACTTAGATGTTTTAGATAATTACAACGGAAAAATAAGAGATGTAAAATCACTATCTGGAGGGGAATCATTCAAAGCAGCTCTTGCTCTTGCTTTAGGATTATCTGATATTATACAAAGTTATTCAGGAGGAGTGGTAATTGATACTTTGTTTATAGATGAAGGTTTTGGAACGTTAGATATGGAATCTAGGGAACAAGCAATAAATACTTTGATTAAGCTAGCAGGAGATAATAAGTTAATTGGTATAATAAGCCATGTGACTGAATTAAAGGAAAGATTGGATAAAAAAATAATAGTATCTAAAACGCAAAAAGGAAGTAAGTTAGAAGTGGAATATTAAAGAATTATAGAAAATGGAAATTGTAACAAATTACCCTGTAAATTTGTTAAATTTTGTTGCTATAATAAGAAATTTGTGATATAAAATATAATAGAATTTTTAAAATATTTGGAGATGCATTTTTTATGGAAGAATTAGCACCTGGATTAAGGATATTAGTACGTGATGAAGAATGGATGATTAAAAAAATAGATAGAAATAGCTTCGGAAATAGAGCAATTTATTGCATTGGAATATCGCCATTAGTGAAAGATAAGGAAAGTATCTTTTTAGAGGATTTGGAGGATAATATTACTATTATAAATCCAGCAAATACTAAGTTAGTAGCTGATACATCATCGTTCTTTAAAAAATCAAAATTATATATTGAAAGTAATTTAAGACAAAAAATACCAACAGATAGTAAGATTCATATAGGTTATAAAGCAGCAATGGATTTAATGGACTTTCAATTGATTCCAACTGCTATGAGTTTAAAAAATCATAGACAAAGAATTCTTATAGCAGATAGTGTAGGACTTGGTAAAACACTAGAAGCTGGAATTTTGATGTCTGAATTAATATTAAGAGGTAAAGGGAAAAGAATACTTGTTGTTACAGTAAAAAGTATGATGACACAGTTTCAAAAAGAGATGTGGAATCGTTTTTCTATTCCATTAATGCGTTTGGATTCAAATAAAATTCAAAAAATAAGAAATACATTGCCATCAAATTATAATCCTTTTTTCTATTATGATAAAACTATTATATCTGTCGATACTTTAAAAAGAGATATTGAATATAGAACACATTTAGAGAATGCATATTGGGATATTATAGTAATTGATGAAGCACATAATGTTGCAGACAGAGGAATGAGACAAGCTCAAAGAGCAAAACTTGCTCAATTATTAGCTAGTAAAAGTGATACATTAATTTTATTATCTGCTACTCCGCATGACGGAAAGGCAGAAAGTTTTGCATCATTAATGAATATGCTTGACCCAACAGCTATTGCTAATCCTCATGATTATACAAAAGATGATATTAAAGGATTATGTGTAAGAAGATTTAAAAAAGATATTCGTAATCAGATACAAGCTTCGTTTAAGGAGAGAGAGGTTAATATAGAAAAATGTAGAGCTTCAATTTTAGAGGAAGAAGCATATGATTACTTTGTTAACATGAAACTAGAAATGGATGACAAAAATAAGAGAATTACTGGACAATTATTTAAAACAAGTCTTGAAAAAGCTCTATTTTCTTCACCTGTTGCGTGTATAAAAAGTATAAATGAAAGAATAAAGAAACTTGAAAAGAGATTTGGAAATGAATTCAAAGATATAAATACTTTAAAAGGACTAAAAGAACTTTTAAATAGAATTGATGAAAAATCATTTTCAAGATATCAAAAATTGATAGAATTATTAAATAGTACAGAGTATAACTGGAAAAAAGAAAAAAATGATAGAATAGTTATTTTTACTGAAAGAATTGAAACAATGAAATGGCTTGCTAATCATTTAAGAAACGATCTAAACATGAATAATGGTCAAGTTCAAGAAATGTATGGCGGAATGTCAGATATTGAGCAACAACAGATAGTAGAAGATTTTGGCAGAGAAGAATCTAAAATTAGAATATTAGTTGCTTCAGATGTTGCTTCAGAAGGTATTAATTTACATTATTTGAGCCATAGATTAATTCATTTTGATATTCCATGGTCATTAATGGTATTTCAACAAAGAAATGGAAGAATTGATAGATATGGTCAAAAAGAAAAGCCTAATATTAGATATTTCTTAATTCAAAGTTCTAATTCCAAAATAAAAGGTGATTCTAGAATAATGGAAGTCCTTATTCAAAAAGAAGAACAAGCTTATAAGAATATAGGAGATCCTACTTTGTTGATGGGTAAGTTTAATATTGAAGAAGAAGAACAGGAAGTTGCTGAAAGTATAGAGAATAATATTTCTAGTGAAGAATTTGAAAAAAAATTAGAAACGATTTCTGAAGAATTTGATCCTTTCGAATTATTAATGAAAACAGATGAGATTGATAATAATTATTCTGAAACAATTAATGATTCTACATTGTATACAGATAAAGAATACTTACTTCAATCACTATCTGTTTTTAATGAAAAATCAGAACATATAGCTCATGAATTAGGAATTGCTGATAGTGTAGAAATTGAATTAACAGATGAAATGAAAAGAAGATTAAGATCTCAAGTACCTGACGAAGTTTTAGCAGATAATAATAAATTGAAATTAAGTCCTAATAAAGAATTCATTATGCAGGAAATGGATAGGTGTATGCAAAATGATTTGTCAAAAGAAGCATGGCCACAAACGCAATTTTTGTGGGGATTACATCCAATTTATAACTGGATAAATGACAAATCAAAATTATTATTTGGAAGGGGAGAAGCTCCAGTTTTAGGCTTTAAATCAGATAATTCTGAAAAATCACTTGTTTATATCATTTCTGGCTCAATATTTAATAGACGTTCAACGCCAGTTATTGATGAATGGTATGGAATAAAAGTTAAAGATAATTGTATATTAGATATATTGTCTATTAAAGATTTATTAGAAAAAACAAAACTTAGCAATAAATCAGTACCTAATGAAAGTATAATTACAGAAAATGAATTAAATGAGGCAAAAGCAAATATGAATATAGCTATAGAGAAAGTAAAAGAGATTTTGGGCGATAAATTTAAAGAATATGATGATAAAGTTGCTGAAGAAGTAATTACATATGCTGACAAACTTGAAGAATTAAAGAAAAAACATTTAGAATATAATCAATTGAGTTTATTTGATGAGCAATTGACTAGAACAAAATTATTAAAGAAAAATAAAATAGAAGAAGTTTTTGATAATTATAGGAAATGGTATGATGATAGTGTAAAGGCAGAAAATCATCCATTTATAAAAGTAGTAGCAGTATTAATGGAGGTGTAAAATGGCAAAGATTTATACAGGTATAAATAATTATAATGAATATTATACTAATCATTATTTTTCATCAATATTTGAAGAAAATGCTACTGCTCAAATTTCAGAATGGAGAGATTCAGCTAGGGCAAGTGAAAATGTTAAAACTCCATGGTCTATGCTTAAAGAAGATGCTAAATCATATTATGCTATGCATGAGAAATATTTAAGAACTAGAAGTAATAATAGTATTTCCTTAATTATAAAAGAGATGGCTGATAAGTATTTAAATTCATTGGGATATAATGATGCTGAACCGTTTTTTGAAACAATAGGTAATGATATTAAAGTACCAGTATACAAAGAAATAAAATCAACTAATGGAAATCCTCTACTTTGGATACTTTTATCTCAAAATAAAGAAGATGATGAAGATGTTTTATATGGAAATGCATTTGATGGAAGTATAGAAGAAGAGTCAATCGAGAGTTACATTAATGAAGAATATAACTGTGAAGATTTGGTTACAAAATCATTCTTTGAAAATGATAATCCACCAAGATGGATTATTGTTATTGGAATTAATGGAATTTCTTTAATTGATAGAAATAAATGGAACGAAAAAAGATATTTAGGTTTTGATTTAAAAGAAATATTTTCAAGAAGAGAAGAATCATGTTTACAAGCAATGTCAATTTTGCTTCATAAAGATTCATTATGTCCAGATGAAGGTACTTCACTTTTAGATGAATTAAATGAGAATTCAAATAGACATGCTGCAGGAATATCTCAAGATTTAAAATATGCTTTGAGGGAATGTATAGAATTATTAGGAAATGAAGTATTATATTATTTTAAAAATAATGAAAATAGAGATTTAGATAATAATCCTATAGATGCTTCAGAACTTACAATGCAATGCCTAAGATATATGTATAGAATGCTGTTTGTATTGTTTATTGAGGCAAGACCTGAATTAGGATATGCTCCAATGAAAGATATTTCATATGTAACAGGTTATTCTCTTGAAACACTTAGAGATGTTGTTGATGAAATAAATGAAGATATAGAAGAAGTAGATAATGGATATTATTTGGGAGATAGTATTAACAAATTATTTGATATTATCTATTCTGGCTATCCTAGCAATCAAGAAGAATTAATTAATGCTGAAAAAATGGAATCAATCCATAATGCATTTGTTGTTGAACCATTAAAAGCTCATATATTTGATCCAGAGTTAACGAGTATGATAAGTAAGATAAAACTTCGCAATTCTACAATGGTAAAAATTCTTAGATTAATGAGTATATCAAGAGGAAGTCGAACTGGTAGAGGAAGAATATCTTATTCTAATTTAGGAATAAACCAATTAGGAGCAGTATATGAGGCGTTGTTATCATATAGAGGATTTATTGCTGAACAGACTTTGTATGAAGTTAAAAGAGCAGGAGATTCTTTTGATGAATTGGAAGTTGGATACTTCATTCCAGAATCTGAACTTGATAATTATACAGAAGAAGAAAGAGTAAGATATGAGTCTGGAATAAATAAAGGCAAACCTCGTAAATATGAAAAAGGTACATTTATATATAGATTAGCCGGAAGAGAAAGAGAAAAATCTGCTTCATATTATACACCTGAAGTATTAACAAAATGTTTAGTAAAGTATGCCCTAAAAGAATTATTACAAGATAAATCAGCTGATGATATATTAAAATTAACAATATGTGAGCCTGCTATGGGAAGTGCAGCCTTCTTAAATGAAGCAATTAATCAACTAGCAGAAGCTTATATTAATAAAAAACAAGAAGAATTAGGTGAATTAATACCATATGAAGAAAGATATGATCAAATACAAAAAGTAAAAATGTATATTGCAGACAGAAATATATATGGTGTTGATTTAAATCCAACTGCAGTAGAACTTGCGGAAGTTTCATTATGGTTAAATACAATTTGTAAAGGTGGGTATGTTCCTTGGTTTGGAACACAAATTGTAAATGGTAATTCTTTAATAGGTGCAAGAAGACAGGTTTATAATACAGAACAATTAGCTACAACAAATAAAAAACTTCAATGGCATAATAATGAACCCAAAAGGCTTAATCCAGGAACTATAAGAAATACAAAAGAAAGTAAAAAACAAAAAAAACAGATTTATCATTTCCTTACAGGTGATCCTGGAATGTGTTCTTATAAGGATAAAGTAATAAAAGAATTAGAAAAAGAGAATCTGGATTATATGAAGAATTGGAATAAAGAATTTATTAAACCATATAATCCAGATGAAATAGAATCACTATTAAGATTATCTTCAATTATAGATAATTTGTGGTCAAAACAAATTGAATTAAGGAAAGAGATTGATGAAAGAACAGCAGATAAAATTTCTATATATGGGCATGAAGATGGAATTGAAGATTCCCATACAACAATTAGACAAAAAGATATGATTTATAGAAATTTATATAAATCAGAAAAAATGGAAAATGCAGGTCCTTATGCAAGATTAAAATTTGCTATGGATTACTGGTGTTCTTTATGGTTTTGGCCGATAGATAAAGCAGAATTTTTACCATCAAGAAGTGAATATATTTATGATATGTCATTAATACTTGAAGGTGGAATCATGTCTGTTAAACAAGAAGGACAAGAAGGCAAATTTACCATATATAAAGATGGTAAAACAGCATATCAGACTTCAATGTTCGATACTAATATAAATTTAATAGCACAAGAAATTCAAAAAAAATATGATGATTTAGGACATGTAAATCTTGATAAATTGTGTGAAACAGAAGAACGTTTAGCAATAGTCAGAAAAATAGCAAATGAAAATCATTTTATGCATTGGGAATTAGAATTTGCAGATTTGTTTGAAGAGAAAGGTGGTTTTGACTTAATGATAGGAAATCCACCATGGGTAAAGCTGGAATGGAAAGAACAAGGAGTTCTTGCAGATAATAATCCATTAGTTGCGGTTAGAAAATTGAGTGCTAATGAAACTACTTTTAGAAGAGAAGATGCATTAAAAGATTATCAAACATTATTATCTTATTTAAACGAATATACGAATATATGTGGTCAACAAAATTTTTTTAATTCTATACAAAACTATGATGTTCTAAAGGGACAACAAACAAATTTGTATAAATGTTTTTTACCTATTGCTTGGATGTATTGCAGAGCTATAGATGGAGTAAGTGCATTTATTCATCCAGATGGTCCATTTAATGATCCTAATGGTGAAAAATTACGTGAGATAATGTATCCAAAATTAAGAAAACATTTTCAATTTATGAATGTAAAAAAATTATTCCAAGATATAGATAATCATGTAGTATATAGTATAAATATTTACTCCAATACAGAAACTAATGATTTTGAAATGATTGCCAATTTATATTCTGTTAATGCTTTAGATGATTGTTATGATAAAAAATGTACAAATCAGCTTGAAGGATTAAAAAATAACAAAGGAGAATGGAGTGTATTAGGACATCCTAATCGAATATTACATATAGGAAAAGATGAATTATTATTATTTGCTGAACTATTTGATGGAAATGAAAATTATAAAACAGCTAAGATTACTCCAATTCATACAGAAAGTATGTTAAATATACTTTCAAAATTTACAAAACAGAAAGTTTTACTCAAAGATTTAGAAAAACATATATCTATTTGTGAAATGTGGCATGAGACTAATGCACAAAATGATGGAACAATTAAAAAAAATGTACATTTTGCAACGACTACACAAGATATGATTTATTCTGGACCACATTTATATTTAGCTTGTCCGTTATTTAAAACTACTAGACGAAAATATTCTTCTAATGGTGATTATGATAATATTGATTTAACAAATATTAATGAACATTATTATCCAAGATGTAATTATTCTCCAAAATGTGATTTAATAGATTACAATAATTGTATTCCAAATATGCCATGGGGAAGAAAATATACAGAAACTTATAGATGTCTATTTAGAAAAATGTTGAATTTAACACAAGAAAGAACACTTATGGGAGCAATTATACCATTAGGTACTTCACACATTAATGGAGCTATTGGAATTTCCTTTGAAGATGTTAATACAGCTACTTTATTTGCAGGAGCTTGTGCTTCTTTGCCTTATGATTTCTTTATTAAAATAATGGGTAAAACTAATCTTACACTTGATAATATCGGAAAATTACCTATATTAAGTTCAAAATATAATCAATTAATAATTAATAGATTATTAATGTTAAATTGCTTAACTACAGATTATTCTGACCTTTGGAATAATTCTTATAAGAAAATTTCGAGGGATTCATGGTCAAAATTTGATGATAGATTAAATGTAAAATATTATACAAATTCAAATACAATATGGTCCTTTGACAGAATATTACGAACAGATTACGAAAGAAGACAAGCTTTAGTTGAAATAGATGTTCTTGTCTCACTTGCATTAGGAATTACTTTAGAAGAGCTTTGTACAATTTATAAAATACAGTTTCCAGTATTGATGAAATATGAAGAAGATACTTGGTATGATGCTAAAGGTAGAATTGTATTTTCTTCTAAAAATATGGGAGATTTAATTTTTAAGAGACAAGACTTTGAAGAAATAAAAAATGCAAAAGAAGGAGAAAAATTTTATCGTACAATAATAGATGATACTATGCCAGAAGGACCAATTGAACGTACTATAGAATATGTAGCTCCATTTGATAAATGTGATAGAATAGAAGATTATAAAACAGCGTGGGAATTTTTTACAAAAAAATATGAAGGTGAGGAATAATAATGCTACCATCAATTCTTTCAAGACAGCTTGAAAAAGGTTTAAAAGATTATATTGAAGCAACTTTTCCAATGACAAATAGTTGCTTTAAAGGTTCTATAGATAAACTATTAAAAACCAAGGATGCAGTTTATCATGAACCATACATTTCTGTTAAAATGCCATTTAGAACTTCTGATTTAGAAACAGAATTTGAAGGTGTTAAACTAAATTATACACCGTATTTACATCAAAGTAAGGCATTTCAAAGGTTAGCAATAGACGAACCAAAATCTACTATTATAGCCACTGGTACTGGTTCTGGTAAAACTGAATGCTTTATGTATCCTGCTTTAGACTATTGCTATAAAAATAGGGGGACTAGAGGTGTTAAAGTATTAATTATATACCCAATGAATGCTTTGGCTTCAGACCAGGCAAGACGTATTGCAAAAGAAATATATGGAAATAGTAAGCTAAAGGGCAATATTACAGTTGGAATGTATGTTGGTGGAGAAGAACTTGGAAGAACATCAATGGTTATGGGAAAAGAAACAGTTATTACTGATCATGAAACTTTATTATCAAATCCTCCAGATATTTTACTTACAAACTATAAAATGTTAGACTATTTATTGGTTAGACCTAAAGACGCGTCATTATGGAGAGATA
This sequence comes from uncultured Clostridia bacterium, assembly GCA_947626865.1. Classification (GTDB taxonomy): domain Bacteria; phylum Bacillota; class Clostridia; order TANB77; family CAG-508; genus CAG-269. The sequence continues at coordinate 44,377 of CANQTZ010000001.1, read as the reverse complement.
ATAAATCTGAAACATTAAAATATATTATTGTTGATGAATTACATACTTTTGATGGGGCACAAGGAACAGATTTAGCATGTTTATTAAGAAGATTAAAAAATAGATTAAACACTCCTAAAGATTATATTTGCTCAGTAGGAACATCTGCAACTATAGGTAGTGGAGACGATTCAAAAAGTATTTTAAGATATGCCAGTGAGATTTTTGGAGAAAAGTTTGATGACAATGCGGTTATTACGGAAGACAGATTAAACCCAAGTGAATTTTTTAATAAAGATATATCTGAATTTAAAACACCAAGCAATGCCGAAATTAATGAAATTTACGAAGCATATCAAAAAGATGATTTTGATAATTTTATTAAATTAGCTACTAAAGCGTGGTTTACGGATTTTGATGAAGATAAAGCATTAACTGATGATGGAAAAGTAGAATTAGCAGATAGATTGATAACGCATAATTTTGTTGTTTCTATGATTTCTTTAATGAAAAATAAATTTGTACAAAATACATATTTAATTAATGAATTAAAAGATTCATATCCATTTTTAAATGAAATTAATGAAAAAGAATTTGCAATAGATACTTTATTTGCAATAATTTCATATGCAAGAAATAAAATTGATGACAAATTAAGACCATTTTTAACTGTAAGTGTACAGTTATGGATTAGGGAACTAAGAAGAGTTGTGGGAAAAGTTAGTGATACCAATATAGAATATGCATTAGCAACTGATTTAAATCATAATCAAGCAAGTAAATATTTGCCTGTAATTAATTGTAGAGATTGTGGATATACTGGATGGGCTAGTATGGTTGATGCTAGACAAAATATAAAAATTAGAGATCTTAATGCATTTTATAATACATTTTTTAATTATGATGATAACATTATTTTTATTTATCCACAAAAACATGATGAGAATGTAACAAATGATTTTTATAAAGGATTTATTTGTCCAGAGTGTATGCAAGTGGATTTAGGAGAAGAAGAACACCATTCTTGTTCCTCATGCGGAGCAGAAAGTATTTCCGTTATTATACCTAAAGAGATAAAAACAAGAGGTAAACATAAGCATTATGTATGTCCACATTGTAAAAGTACATCTAGTTTATCTTTACTAGGTTTAAGAAGTGCGACAACTATTAGTGCTACTGTATCTCAAATGTTTTCATCTAAATTTAATGATGATAAAAAAACATTAACTTTTTCCGATAATGTACAAGATGCTGCACATAGAGCTGGATTCTTTAATTCAAGAACATGGAAATTTTCTTTAAGAAGTGCTATACAAAAATTCTGTGATGAAAAAGGAAATAAAATGAACTTATACGATTTTCAAAATGAATTTATTAATTATTGGAAATCACAGTTATCATTAGAAGAATATGTTTCTTTATTTATACCACCAAACTTAACTTGGATGGATTCATATGAAAGTATGAAAAAAAACGGAAATTTGCCAAAAAATGATCAAACTAATACGTTAATACAGTTTATTGACAAAAGATTAAAGTATGAGATTCTATTGGAATATGGCTTGACATCAAGAATAGGGAGAACATTAGAAAAAACATATAGCTCTATAGTAGTTTTTCAAAACAATGTAATAGATAAAGTTGCAAACAATATAAAAGATTTAATATATAATGAGCGTGGTAGAAATATTGATAAAGATATATATATAAAAATTGTTTTTTATATTTTAAATAAACTTAAATACAATGGTGCATTTTATGATTCTGCGTATGAGTATTATTTAGAAAATGGATGCCAAGATTATTTTTTATCTAATACATTTAGAAAATGGATGCCAGGGAAAAACACTTCCAGAAATACACCTGAATTTTTATGCAAACAACATAGATTAATTGAAAAAAATAAATTTAAAAATTTATGTAATATTGAAAACAAAAATTCAAGATATATAAAAGATATAACAGCAATTCTTCCTATAGAGTTATTAGAAGAAGATTTAGCACAAAGTATTTTTGAACAATGTATATATGAATTAAAGAATTGTAATTTATTAGTAGAGATAAAACCAAATGATAACATATCTATTTACGGTATAAATACTAAAAGTGTATTTATTTCAAATGAAGTAAAGACATTTAAATGTGATAAATGTGGACAATATTTTTCAATTGGAAAAGAAAATAATAAATATGCAAATGACTTATTATGTCTTTCAAATAATTGTTATGGAATTTTAAAAGAAAATTCAAGTATTAATTTTGATTATTATCATAATTTATACTGTAATGGAGATATTAAAAGAATTGTTGCTGAAGAGCATACAGGCTTATTAGATAGAAACACAAGAGAAGATGTTGAAAAAGTATTTAAACATAGCAAAGATGAGCAAAAACCATGGGATACAAATATACTATCTTGTACTCCTACTTTAGAAATGGGAATTGATATAGGAGACTTATCTTCTGTAATTTTATGTAGTATGCCACCTGCACAATCAAAATACTTACAAAGAGTAGGGCGTGCTGGAAGAAAAGATGGAAATGCTTTAACTATAACAGTTGCAAATGCAAGACCTCATGATTTATATTTTTATGCAAGTCCTTTAGAAATGATAGAAGGAGAAGTTGATACTCCTAGAATATTTTTAGATGCTTCAGCTGTTTTAGAAAGACAATTTGTGGCTTTTTGTTTTGACAGTTGGGTAAAAAATGGAGTAGCTGAAAGTGCAATACCTAAATCAATTGGAACTTGTTTAACAAAATTAGACTCAAAAGATATAAGTGTATTTCCATATAATTTATTGAAATTTACACAAGAAAGACTTTCTAAATTATTAGCAAATTTCTTCAGATTATTTCCAGAAATATCTGCTGCAACAAAGGGTGAAATATATTTGTTTGCAAATGGTACAGGACTAGAAAACAGTCCAATGCACTTGAAAATATACGAAACGTTAGATACTTTAAGAAAGCAAAAAGATTCATTAACTGAGAACATAAAAGATTTGACTATTCAAATAGAAAAAATAGAAGCAATGCCTTATGATTCTTCATATGACGATGAAAAAAAAGAATTAGAAGCTGAAAAAAGAGCTTTGGCTCAGGTAATTAAAAATATGACAAGGAAAAATGTATTTAATTTTTTGTCTGATGAAGGATTATTACCAAATTATGCATTTCCAGAAGAAGGTATTACTCTTAAAGCAATTTTAAGAAAAAGAGAAGATAAAACTAATTTTGATGCTAAAGATAAAAAATATAGAAAAGTTGTATATGAATTTAATAGACCATCATCAAGTGCAATAAGTGAGTTTGCACCTTTAAATAATTTTTATGCTAGTGGTAGAAAATTAACTATAGATCAAGTCGATTTAGTTTCTGCAGATATTACAACATGGCGATTATGTCCTAATTGCTCACATGCTGAAATTGAAGTTGAAGGGAAGCATACTTCATCTTGTCCTCAATGTGGAACTCCTGCTTGGGCTGACAAAGGGCAATTAAGATCAATGTTAAAAGCTCAAATGGTATACTCTAATGTTGATTACGATACAAGTAAAATTGATGATGAAAGTGACGATAGAAAAGTTACATTCTATAATAAACAGTTGTTAGTAGATATCAATGAAGATGAAGATATTCAAAAAGCTTATAGAATGGATAATAGTGAATTTCCATTTGGATTCGAGTATATTAAAAAGGCAAATATAAGAGAAATTAATTTTGGAGAGGCAGACTTAAGTGGAGAAAAGTTATTTGTTTCTGGAATAGAAAGTATAAGAAAAGGATTTAGAATTTGTAAACATTGTGGTAAAATTCAAATAAAAGAGGGAAAAGGAGAACATACATATTCTTGTAAAGTGAAATCTACTGAATATGATCCTAATGATTATGAAAATTGCTTATTTTTATATAGAGAATTACAAACAGAAGTTATAAGATTATTAATCCCTTCTACGACATTAGATTCTACAAAAATAAAGGTAGAATCATTTGAAGCAGCATTTATGCTAGGCATGAAAGAATTTTTTGGAAATGTTGAGCATTTAAGAACATGTATAAGTGAAGCTCCAGTTCAAGGGTCAGATTATAGAAAGCAATATTTAGTAATATATGATTCTGTTCCAGGGGGTACAGGTTATTTAAAACAACTATTACAGAATGATAATTTTTTAATAGATGTTTTTCAAAAAGCAATAAATGTTATGGAGAACTGCTCGTGTAAAGATGATCCTCAAAAAGATGGATGTTATCATTGTTTATATGGATATAGACAGAGTAGAAACATAGGTTCGATATCTAGAAAAATAGCATTAAATATGTTCAGGCAGATATTGAGTGGGAAAGATAATTTGAAATTAATAAATAGTATAAAAGATATTCCTGTAAATGGATTAGCAGATAGTGAACTTGAAATGATGTTTATTGAGGCTTTGTCATTATTTAAGTCTGATAGAAGAGAACTAACTATTAATAAAGATTTTGTAAATAATAAAGAAGGCTATATACTAAAAATTGGAAAATGCAGATGGGAAATAGAGCCACAGGTTTTATTAGGAAAAGAGCAAAATGTAAGTATCACATGTAAACCAGACTTTGTTATGTGGCCAAGTAAAGGATGTAAGAATCAATTACCAATAGCTATATTTACTGATGGTTTTACATTTCACAAAAATAAAACTTGGGATGATACACTAAAAAGAGAAGCAATAAGACAATCTGGAAATTTTAGAGTATGGTCATTAACATTTAAGGATGTTCAGGATAAATTTAAATCGCAGGGAGAGTATTATACAAATACATTATTACCAGAGAAAATGCCATCTGGAACAGTAATGTATAATAAAATGCTGAAAGATGGAGATGAAATAGTAAAACCATCCAAAGTATCAACTTTTGAATTATTAGTGGAATATCTAGAAACAAATAATGCAGAAGATATATTTAAACATCATGCAGAAGCTTATTCTTGGTCGTTAATAGATTCTTCAAGAAGAGCAGATAGAGAGGCTTATAATCTATGGAATGAAGATATTACGAAGCTAATGTATAGTATTAAAGTTGAATATTTAAAAACTTTTGAAGAAACCTTATTTGGAACATGGATACCTAGAGATATTAATTCATCATTAAGTATTTATTCTGGAATAAATTACATAAATAAAGAACCAGCATATCCATATATATTTGCAGAATTAAATGATGAAAATTCTAAGGATGATACTTATGAGAAAGAGTGGAATGGATTTTGGAATTTATATAATATGATGCAATTTAGTTCGTATTTCTATGGATTAACAACATCAGGAGTTATTAAGGATATTTATAAATCATTATCAATTAAAGAAATAAAAACTGAAGAAATAGTAGTCGATAAAGAAGAATATGATAGTAGGTGGGAAGATGTTATTCATAATATTTATGATGAAAAGGCTATTAAGTTTGCAAAAGAATGTGCTAAGAATAATATCATTTTACCAGATGAAGTAGGATTTGAACTATATGAAAATGGTTTAATTATTGGTGAATGTGAATTGATATGGAAAAGCTATAAGGTAGTATATTTAACAGACAATCAAATTAAGGATAGCGAAAAAGCATTTATTAATAATGGATATATTATAATAAAAGATATTTCAGAAGCAATAAAAAATATAGGAGGAGATAAATAAGTTATGGAAGAAAAGGTAAAAATTGCAGTTGCTGATAAATTCTTGGATTCATTTGCTGCTTTGCCTAGACAAATTCAAGTTAAAGTAACTGATTTTATGAATAAATTTAGAAACAATCCTAGGTCTACGGGTATAAATTTAGAAAAATTACCATATTCTCAAGATAATAAAATTTTTTCAGCGAGAATTGATAATACATATAGGGCTATTATAGCTATAGAAAAAGAAACAAGAGTATATCTAGTTTTATGGATTGATCATCATGATGAAGCCTATGAGTGGGCAAAGAGAAAAAAATGTAGTATTAATAAGGAATTAGGATCTATACAGATTTTTGACGTAATGACTGATAAGCAAGAAATAGATATTAATCAGAAACATCTATTTAGTAATTTTAGTGATAAACAATTAATTGACATTAGTGTGCCAAATGAACAATTAGCACTTGTCAGAAGTATAATAGATGTAGAAGATTTTAATAATCGAAAAGGATCGTTTTCAAATGAAACATATGAATATTTGGAATGGATTGTAAATGGATTTGATTATAATGAGGTAAAAGAATTATATGATTCACAAAAATTAATATTTGAACCAGTACCAACTAATTTTGCCGAAGCATTAGAAAATACAAATACAAAACATTCATTTGTTGTTGTTGAAGGAGAAGAAGAATTAGAAAAAATAATGGCTGAACCTCTAGAAAAATGGCGTATATTCCTTCACCCTTCTCAAAGAAAAATAGTAGAAAAGAATTTTAATGGACCAGCAAGAGTTACTGGAGGAGCTGGAACTGGGAAAACAGTTGTTGCAATTCATAGAGCAAAAGAATTAGTTAAAAAATTGGAACCAAATAAGAAAATAATGTTCACAACATTTACATCAAATCTTGCAAATGACATTCAAGATAATTTAAGAAAAATATGTAATTCTTCTGATATGAAAAGAATTGAAATTATCAATTTAGATGCATGGGTTTCTCAATTTTTAAAATTAAATGGGTATAATTATACTATAAGTTATGAAGATGAAAAAATAGATGAAATTTGGGAAAAAGCTTTAATTGAATCTGGGGAAAAACTTAATTATGATTATTCATTTATTAGAGAAGAGTATGAAAAAATAATTGTATGTCAGGAAGAACTATCTATACAAGCCTATATGAATGCATCAAGAATAGGAAGGGGAACACGTATAGATAGAAAAACAAAGCAAATTATTTGGCATGTTGTAGAGGAATATCTAAGAATATCAAAAGATTTACAGATTAAGGACATTGATACAGCAATGTATGAGTGTCGCACTGTATTGAAAAATTACAATAAAAAATTGATGTATCAAAATATAATTGTTGATGAAGGACAAGATTTTAGTACAAATGCATACAAATTGTTAAGGTTAATTGCTGGCGAAGAACATGAAAATGATATCTTTATTGTTGGGGATGCCCATCAGAGAATTTACAAAAAGAGAGCAATTTTATCAAAATGTGGTATAAATGTAAGAGGAAGAGGTCATTTGTTAAAAATAAATTACAGAACTACAGAAGAAATAAGAAAATACGCATTTGCACTATTAAAAGATCTTTCTTTTGATAATTTAGATGATGAGATAGAAAAACAAGATGTATGCCAGTCATTGACTCATGGTCATATTCCTACTATAAAACATTTTAGAGATGGAATAGAAGAATTTAATTATTTATACGAAGAAATAAATTCATTAATAGAAAATGGAGTTGATATTAAGAATATATGTGTAGTTGCAAGAACTCATAAACATATTTCTCAATATAATTCTATGTTTACTTCAAAGGGAATGAGGGTATACAAGATTAGAGGTAGTAAAATAGATGATAGAAATTATGAGGGGATTAGATTAGCAACAATGCATCGTGTTAAAGGATTAGAATTTCAGTATATTTTTGTGGTTGGATGCAATGATAGAGTAATACCTTTAGCAAGTGCTATTAATAATGTCGATCCAATTGCTAAGGAAGAAAGTATTATATCTGAAAGATGTTTATTATATGTTTCTATAACAAGAGCGCAAAAAAGAGCATATATAACAAGCTATGGAAATAAATCTGAATTTTTGAGATAATTATTTATAAATTAAAGATTATGTTTTTAGTAAAAATAATGATTGATGCAAAAGAGATAAATAAATTTTAAACTGAAACTGTAAATTTAGAAATATAAAAGCTAAGGATGGTTTCAATAAAAAATTATACAGATGAAGAAATAAGAACTTTAACTAATTTTCAAGAACAATACTTTGAAAGTGAGATGATAAGATGAATAATATAAAAAAAGAAAAATCATGTGGATGTATTATTATAGAAAAAGATAAAGTACTTTTAATTCAACAGACAAAAGGACATTGGGGGTTTCCAAAAGGACATGTAGAAGTTGGTGAAACAGAAATAGAAACAGCAATAAGAGAAGTAAAGGAAGAAACCAATTTAGATGTAGAAATAAATAAAAATAAAAGATATACAATGGAATATATTACAGATAAAGGTACACTAAAGCAAGTTGTTTTATTTATTGCTAAAAAAATAAATGGAAATGAAAAATATCAAGAAAGTGAAATACAATCAATGAAGTGGATGACATTTGAAGATGCCATAAAAACAATTACATATGATAATACAAGAGAACTATTTAGTAAAATTTTAAAAGAGGAAAATTTATGAAGTCATTAAATTGAAAAAGCAAATAGAAGTTAAAAAATTATAGGAGGAAATAATAATGAAAAATATATTTATAGAATATCCAAAATGCTCTACATGTAAGAAAGCAAAAAAGTGGCTAGAAGAAAATAATGTTGAATTTATAGATAGAAATATTGTTGAAGACACACCAACGATTCAAGAATTGACTGAATGGATAAAAAAGAGTGGACAAGAATTAAAGAAATGGTTTAATACAAGTGGGTTAAAGTATAAAGAATTAAATCTAAAAGACAAACTAGTAACTATGAGTGATAGAGACAAAATAGAATTGTTAGCAAGTGATGGAATGTTAATAAAAAGACCATTATTAATATCAGATAAAGGCATTTTTATAGGATTTAAAGAAGAAATTTGGAAGACACATTTAAAAAGATAATATGAATATTTTTCCAATCTTAAGTACATCTACTTTGATAGGAAGATAAAAAGAAAAGAAATCAAATAAATAAGCAAGTCACGAAAGACTTGCTATTACTGGTTGCGAGAGATGGAATCGAACCTGCGACCTTCGGGTTATGAGGGCGACCTGCCTGTTTCTTGTACTTTAATGAAATCAAAGGTTTTAGCTGGATTATTTAATTCCTGATTTATTTATGGAGATTACTTATATTCTATACATTTACTTGCCATTCACCATTTCTCTTACCATTTTTTCTTTCAATCAATCCTTTTTTTTGCATTTCAGCCATATAAGTTTTTACTGTTCTTACAGATTTATTAATCTGATTTGCTATTTCCTCTTGTGTAATTTCTGGATTCACTTTTAGCATATTTATTATTGCTTGTTCTTCTAAAGTGCAATTATTGCCCTTTAAATCATTTCTATTTGCACTTTGAATATTATCTATATGTGTATATCTATTCTTTAATTCATAATTACTATTTGTTAGTAAATTATAAAAGAATTTTTCTAAGAATGAAGTATCTTCAAATATATTCTTTTGAAAATTTGTATAATTTGCTCTTACTAATGAATTTCTAAAATACCATGAGTTATCAGCAAATACTTCATCATTAATTTCAAATCCAAAAGTTCTTAAATATTTAATCATAAACACTGCTGTTGTTCTTGTATTTCCTTCACAAAATGGATGTATTTGCCATATATTTGATGTAAATCTGCATAGATGTTTTATGGCTTCTTTCATACCTAATCCTTTATATGAAAATTTCTTTTCCTGTTCAAAATCATATTCTAGTATATCTTTTATTGTTTCATACGATGCATATGTTACAGTATCTCCATTTAGTACCCATTCTTTTTTCGTAAAGTTATAATCTCTATATATTCCTGCTCCATCAAAAACATCCCTAAATAATCTTTTATGAATATTTAACAATTCTGTTGGAGAAAAATTGAATGCCTTTTCACTTAATATTTCTGCAATTCTAACTGCAACTTTATCTGCTTCTTCACTTTCTTTCTCAAAGTTTTTTCTACTTCCTTGAACTTCATAGTACTCATCAATTCTTATTTTAACTTCTTCAATATCTATATTACCTTCTATGTGCTCTTTAGCCGTTTTTATTAAATATTTTGAAGGTTTTAATCCATCTACAGCCTGTAAACCTATAGCCGTTTCCCATGTTTTGGTTTTTTCTACTCTATTAGGTTCACCTTGCTTTATATATTCTGATAATTCTAAATTCCAATCTTCTTTTTTATCCATTAGAAATACCTCCTACATATATATTATATCAAATATTAAATGTAATATCAATGTTTAAAGTGCAATTTTTGCACTTTGAACTGTAAATCTATTGCCATTTTTATTCTTATATACTCTTCTTATAAAATAATATAAAATATTTTAAAATAAAAAAAGAGGCTTTTTGCCTCATAATTGGTTGCGGGAGATGGACTCGAACCACCGACCTCAGGGTTATGAGCCCTGCGAGCTGCCAACTGCTCCACCCCGCGATGTATTACATAGTTTATTATACATCTTATATATTAATTTTGTCAATACATTTTTTTTATTTAATAAAATTTTATAATAAAAAAATCATTATTAATATATGCAAAAATATGAAAAATATTACAAATTTTAAAAAATTCTAAGATATAAGAGGTTACAGTATAATGACACCATTATACTGTAACTATAAGAACCATGCTAAGTCACAAAAAATTTGAAAAATAAAAAAAAATATGATATCCTATAAAAAGACAAAAAGTAGTAGAAGGGAGAAAAAATGAAAATATCCACCAAAGGAAGATATGCACTAACAGTCATGTTAGACTTAGCAATGAACAATGAAGGAAAATTTATATCATTAAAAGACATCGCAACAAGACAAGAAATCTCAAATAAATATTTAGAACAAATTATAGCAATGTTAAATAAAGCAGGTTATTTAGAAACAGCTAGAGGAAATAATGGGGGATATAGATTATCCAAGAAACCAAATCAATACACGGTAGGAGATATTTTACGAGCAACAGAAGGAAAACTAACCCCAATTGATTGCGTAACAGAAGAAGGAAAATGCGAAAAAAGGAAAAATTGTAAAACATATTCATTTTGGAAAGGATTAGATGAAACAATTAATGAATATGTAAATAGCAAAACATTAGAAGATTTAATGAAATAAAAATATCTTTATTTCATTAAATCTCTTATAAAGCGGACTATTTGTTTTTTTAAATCTATAATAATTTGTATGTCTTGTCCCTCTGTCTGTTGTAAAATAGCAAAAATATCTACAATTTCTTTCGGTATATCTATAATTTCTTCTTTTCTTATATCTCCATAATGTATAAGTTCTAATGATTGCTCTTCATTTAAGGCTTGATAATTACTAATTATTGATACTGGTAATTTATATTTAATTCCATTTCTTAATTTTGCTTTATGTGGATTTAATTTTTCTTTTGATGTGAATGTTGTTTCTAGTATTTCCCTAAATTCATCTATTGTTTTGCTATTATCTATTTGAAATAAAGCTTTTTCTAATTTATTATCAATATTTGCATGAGAAATATATTCATTGATTTTTTTCTCTATTTCTTCTAACATATATTGCCCAGCATTTATAACCTTTTCTCCCATTTCATTTTTAGGAACTTTTACCATTATATATCTGTCTTTATAAAATCCTCTTCCATAAGAAATTGAAACATTAGCATTACTGGAAAGTGATATGCAATTTGTATCTTTTCTATAATGCGGTTTGATATGGTCATAAACTTGTTCTAAGCTGATTTGTGCATTTTTATCATATTTTGGTTGCTCGTTTTGTGAATTTTCTTCATATCTTTCTCTGTCTGTTCTTATTCTTGTTAAATTCCCATCTTTATTTAATATTATTTTGTCTTCTATGTCTTGATTATCTGCCATATTTTAGAAATTCTATGCAATTTTATGGAAATAGTTCACGTACTTAGAAAGGGTGCCATAAAATAAATTAGAATTTCTTAAATTTCGCAACAAACCGTGACATGTAATGAAAATCTTATACTGCAAGGGAACACTCGCTTTGAAACCATTATCCTGTAACAAAAATTTTTTGAAAGCATTATCTAGTAGTTGCAATTCCAATCATTTTATGATATAGTATATCAAAACACACCAAAGGTTTATAGGCAAAACCTATTAAAAACCTAAATATAACAAAGCAAGGAATGAAAAAAGTGAGCAGAGGAAAGCGATACGAAGAACGAAAACTAAACTTAAAAAAAGTATTTGCAGTAATTATAGCATTCATAGTATTAATCATGTGCATAATTATGGTAAGTGGTATCCTAACAAAAGACAAAGAGCAAGTAAAAATCACAAGCAAAGACTACTTTGCAGTTTTCAAAGACAACAAATGGGGAATAATTGATTCTACAGGAAGTACCGTAATAGACCCATCATATCAAGAAATGATAACAATTCCAAACAGCAAAAAAGATGTATTCTTATGCGTATATGATGTCAATTACGAAACAGGGGAATACAAAACAAAAGCATTAAACAGTAGCAATCAAGAAATATTCACACAATATGAGCAAGTAGAAACAATTTCAAATCAAGATGAAAACAACAATGTATGGTATGAAGAAAACACAATAAAAGTAAAAAAAGATGGTAAATATGGAATTATAAACATAGAAGGAAAAGAACTAACAAATTTTGACTATGATGAAATTACATCATTACCAACTATAAAAAATACATTAAAAGTAAAAAAAGAAAACAAATATGGATTAATAAACCAAGAAGGCAAAGAAATTATACCAACACAATATGCAGACATCATGCCACTTGGAAAAACATTGCAAGACGGCTTCATTGTAAAAACAGAAGAAGGCAAATATGGTATTGTAAACAACTCAAACCAACAACTATTAGCACCTAACTATGAAGAAATTGTAAAAATCTATGGAAATGATATGTATGTTATAAAGCAAGAAGGAAAGCAGATTTTAGTAAAAAATGATGGAACAGAAATCTTAAAAGACCAATTTGATGAAATCAAACAAATTCTAAAAAATCCAGAAGATGGCATAATCTACACAAAAGAAGGAAAATATGGAATTATGAAAACAACAGGCGAAGTTACAATAGAGCCCCAATACGAAGAATTAAAAGAAATAAAATCTGGCGTTTTTCTTGTAAAAGAAAATGGAAAATATGGTCTTATGGATATCCAAAAAAATATGAAAGTACAGCCTAATTATACATCTATTACATATCAAGAAAAGGCTAACCTTTACATTGCAGAAAAAGAAGATTACAGTAATGACATAATAGATGGTGAATTTGCTGTTAAACAATCTGGAATTTTAATTGACTTAGATGAAGAAAAAGGTTATATTGAACTAAAACAAGATGAAGAATACAGATATTACAATTTTCAATTCGAGGAAAAACGAATATCAGAAATTTATACAACAAGTACATTATTTAAAAGCAAAAAAGATGGTAAATATGGCTTTTTAGATAAAGACGGAAATGTGGTTATTGATTATCAATATGATGATGCAACAGAACAAAACAAGTTTGGTTTTGCAGGAATAAAAAAGGATGGAAAATGGGGAGTTGTTGATAGTCAAGGAAAAGTTATTCAAGAACCAACATACCAATTAGATGATTATTTAAAAATAGACTTTATTGGAAGATGGCATTTAGGAAAAGATATTAATATGAATTACTATAATCAATTATAAAAAATAATTTAGGAAGAAGGAATATATATGGAACTAAAGACGAATTATCAGTATACATACTTTATATACCCTTTTGTGGTAAAAGAGGGGAAATATCAAAAATACCTATTAAAACTATTAAGAGACAAAAATTGTAATTTAAAAGTATTTCAAAAAGAAAAAGATTTTAAATTATACCAATACTTTTTGCCTAAAACTAGAAATTTCTTATTTTCTAGCTTTAGCTATGGAAATACCAAAAGAAAAAAACTAGAAGAATTGCCAATAGAAACAAGAGCAGCCTTATTGGCACAAAACCCATGTAATATTTTTGAATATAATTTAGAAAAGGATATACAAGGAAAAATAGATGAGAAAAATGGGATTTTCTTTAATATTCAAAAAATGGAAATAATATGTTTTCGTACAGGAATTTGTTTTTTATCATTTAAAACAAATATAGAAGAATACATGGATTTTGCTAATGTTTTGAACTTTAATTATAAATTTAAAGATAGTATGAATGAATCAATAAAATTTGAAGACTATGATAATATTAGAATTCAAACAGATAGTTTTTCAGATATTGAAAGTTTTCAAGATTTTATACATGGAATTACTGGTTCAAATAGTGAGGCTACTGAACTTAATATTGATACAGAGCGATTTTTAACATATTCGTATGTTTGCTTGGATCAAGAGGCTTGGAATCCAGAAAAAAGTTTTGATGTAATTCAAAATCAATTTGTTAAATATGCAAATATCTTGCCAGCAGATAATAGTCGCGATTATGAATATGACAAGGTGGAAACATTTTCTAAATGGAAATATGCAAAATTAGGTTTAACAAAGTCTGCAATGACATTATTTTCTTCAAGTAAGGACTTAAATAATTATACAGTCCTTCCAGAAGAATATGAAAATGAATATTTCTATACTTATATTTTAAACTTATATAAGAAAATATATTTAAGAAAAATTGGTATAGAATTAAAAAATAGCGCAACAATAAAAATTGCAAGGAAGAAATTTGTCGAATTTACAAAGAATTTGTGGATTCAAGAAATTACGGAAGATGAAACAGGAACTTTGTTAAATCATAAAATACAAGAGGTATTAGAGTTAGACAATTTATATATGGAAATAAAAAATAAATATGATGTATTTTATAAAGAATTAAATATTGAAAAAGATAGAAGAGCAACAATTGTAATTGGCATTATATTAGTAATATCATTATTGCTAAACTTATTTAATTTCATCGCATTAACAAATAAATAAAACAAAGAAAGAGGGGAGAGTATGAAGGTTTTTTGTGGGACAGATATTATAGAAATCTGTAGAATTCGAAAATCCTTGGAAGATGAAAAAACAGGTACATCTTTAAAAGAACGAATATTTACCCCTCAAGAAATTGCGTATTGCGAAAGCAAGAAAAATCAAAAATATCAGCATTATGCTGCTAGATTTGCTGCCAAAGAGGCAGCTTTTAAAGCGCTTTCAAAACAAATAGAAAATAAATATTCAATTCTTTGGAAAGATTTTGAAGTAGTTAATGATGAACAAGGAAGACCAGAATTAAGGGTATTGAATAATCTGAAAACATCAATACAAAATATTGATTTGAGTATATCACATTGTCATGAATATGCGGTTGCAACAGTAGTGGTAACAACCTGAAAACATTATCAAATAATATAAGTAGGAAGGAATGTTTAGAATATGGAACTTTTGGATAGTCATGCACATTTAGATGATGAAAAATTTGATGAAGATAGAGAAGAAATAATAGAACAAATAAAAAAAGAAGGTATTACAAAACTAATTTCAGCTGGATACAGTTTGGAAGGTTCTAAAAAAGCGGTTGAGTTATCAAAATGCTATGATTTTATTTATGCAACTTGTGGTATTTCTCCAAATGATATTCCACAAACTGAAGAAGAATTGTGGATAATGTTAGAAGAAATTGAAGAAATGACAAAATTAAATAAAAAAGTAGTTGCAATTGGCGAAATTGGTTTAGATTATCATTGGAATCAAGAAAATAAAGATATGCAAAAACTTGCGTTTATTAAGCAAATAGAATTAGCAAATAAATTAGAATTACCAATTGTAATTCACACAAGAGAAGCGGTTATGGATACAATCCAAATATTAAAACAAAATGAAGTGCAAAGAAAAGGTGTGTTTCATTGTTGTCCATTAAATCCAGAACTAGTAAAAGAAGCTTTAAAATTAGAATTTTATATATCATTTGCAGGACCGATAACCTTCAAAAATTCAAAAAATGCTGATGAAGTAATAAAAATAGTACCAAATGAAAAAATATTAATAGAAACAGATAGTCCATATTTATCTCCAGAACCTTTTAGAGGAAAAAGAAATGATTCAAGAAATGTAAAATATATGGCACAAAAAATTGCCCAAGTAAAGCAGATTGCAGTAGAAGAAGTAGCAAAAATGACTTATCAAAATGCAGAAAAATTATTTAAATTTTAACAAAAAAGTCATATTTAAAAATTTGATACATATAATAGTATAAATACCTAAGATTATTAGGGACAAATTGTTATACTATTTTTTTTATTTTATAGCCAATGAAAAATTTTATGGCAAAAATGTATAGAAAAATAGCAGTTTTTACTACGGAAGACATAATTTGACAAATTTGACAAAAATATAAAAAAATAGTATAATAATATTGTTTCCAAAAAGGAGGGAATATATTTATATGAAAAAACAAGAAAAAGCTTCTATTTCAATCATCAGGATTATTGCAATTAGTATTTTACTTATTTTTATATCAGGAATAGGAGTAATGGCAGTTAATACACAGTTAAATGATATCAAAATCGTACTTCAAAATGGTTATGAAATGACTGTATTAACATCAAAAACAAAAGTGGCAGACATATTAAAAGAAAACAACATTATACTTGAGGAAGATCAAAAAACAATTCCAGACTTAGAGAGCGAATTAGTCGCAGGGGAAAGCATAAAAATAACAGACAAGTCTTATCAGGAAGTTCAGATTGCAAAAATATCTGAAGATGGTATTCAAAATTCTTTGAATCAATTATTAGAAGGGTATGCACCAATTACTGAAAAAATAGTAGTAGAGCAAGTGCCAATACCTTATGAAACAGTTACTAAAAATGCAACAGGGGAAGAGGCAAACGTTACAAATAAAGTATTGCAAGAAGGAAAAGAAGGCATAAAAGAAGTTACCTATAAAGTAAAATATCAAAACGAGCAAGAAATTGAAAGAACACAATTATCAGAAGTTGTAATTCAAGAACCTATACAAAAAATTGTACAAGTTCAAAAATTACAAACATCAAGAAGTTCTACTTTACCAAGAACATCAAATACTGCAACAACTGCAAGTTCAGGAACTTATAAAATAACAGCATATTGCCCATGTGCTAAATGTTGTGGAAAAACTACAGGCAGAACAGCTTCTGGAACACAAGCAACAGCAGGAAGAACAGTAGCAGCACCTAGCAAATTTGCTTTTGGAACAAAATTAAATATTGGAGGGCATATTTATACAGTAGAAGATAGAGGTGGTGCTATCCAAGGAAATAGAATTGATATATTTGTTGGCTCACATGCAGAAGCATTACAATGGGGCGTTAGATATTTATCTGTAAGTGTAGCAAATTAAAAAAAATTATAATTCGTTGTTTATAATGAGACCAACAGAAAAATAGCAAGGAAACTTGCTATTTTTCATGTTTTATAGTAAAATAAGAAACAATAAAAAAGGAAGGGAATGAGATATGAAATTAATTTCGTGGAATGTAAATGGAATAAGAGCATGTGTAAATAAGGGATTTGAAGATTTTTTTATGAAAGAACAAGCAGATATTTTTTGTATTCAAGAAACAAAGTGTCAGCCAGAACAAATCGATTTAACATTTCCTAATTATTATAGCTACTGGAATAGTGCAGAAAAAAAGGGATATTCAGGAACGGCAATTTTTTCAAAAAAAGAGCCAATTTCAGTTACTTATGGTATAGGAAGGGAAGAACATGACAAGGAAGGAAGAATTATTACGTTAGAATTTGAAGGGTTTTATCTGGTAAATAATTATACACCTAATGCTAAGAGAGAGTTAGAAAGATTGGATTATAGGCAAGTGTGGGAAGATGAAATACGAAATTATTTATTAAATTTGAATAAAACAAAACCAGTAATTATGTGTGGAGATTTAAATGTAGCACATCAAGAAATAGATTTAAAAAATCCAAAAAGTAATAGAGGAAATGCGGGTTTTACTGATGAAGAGAGAAAAAAAATGACGTTGCTATTGCAAGCAGGTTTTACGGATAGTTTTCGTTTTTTGTATCCAGAAAAAGAAAATGCTTATAGCTGGTGGTCTTATATGGGACGAGCAAGAGAGAAGAATGTTGGCTGGAGAATTGATTATTTTATTGTGTCAAATGATGTAAAAGAGAAAATACAAGAGGCTAGTATTTATTCAGAAGTTTTGGGAAGTGACCATTGTCCAGTAGGACTTGAAATCGCAATATAGCAACAAGGGAGGTAAAGAAATATATGAATGAAATAAAAAACCATGCTAGAAAATGGTTTTATTGGTTTACTTTGGGAGTGGCTATTATAGTTGTTTATAAGGCTTTGGATAGTTTCCCAGATGTTATGAAAATGTTGGGAGATTTTTTTAGTATTTTAAGCCCATTTTTGGTTGGAATTTTAATTAGTTATTTGTTGTATATCCCATGTCAGAAAATAGAAAGGGCATATAGAAGAAGTAAAACAAAGGCAATTAAAAAAAGAGCAAGAGGGTTAGGGATATTTACGGTTTATATGATTGTTTTGTTGCTTCTGATTATTTTATTTAATTTTATTTTACCAGTTGTGATAGAGAGCATTATGGATTTGATTGGTAATATGCAAACATATATCGAAACAGCGATACAAAGATATAATCAATTACCAGCAGATTCTTTTTTTAAGGGACAAGCAGTACAAGAAATTGTTAAGGAGATTCAACATATAGATATAAAACAGTATATTAATATAGATAAGATTTTTGTTTATATTATGAGTGCAATTAATGCTGTAACAGGATTATTTAATGTTTTTGTAGCAGTAGTGGTTTCGGTTTATATTTTGCTAGAGAGAACACAAATAGTTCAATTTTTAAAACGATTTGCTAGTGCTGTTTTAAAAGACACAGCGTATAAAAATCTAAATCATTATTTTAGAGATTCAAATGAAATATTTTTCCGATTTATTGCTAGTCAATTTTTAGATGCAATTGTGATAGGAGTTTTAACAACAATTGCAATGAGCATTATGGGAATAAGGTATGCACCATTACTAGGTTTCTTTATTGGATTATTCAATATGATACCTTATATTGGAGCAATTATTGCAATTTCAATATCAGCACTTATAACTTTGATTACAGGAGGAATGTCACAAACCATTTGGATGCTAATAGTTGTTATTATATTGCAACAAATAGATGCAAATATTATAAATCCTAAAATTGTAGGACAGTCTCTAAAAATTAGTCCAATATTAATAATTTTTGCAGTTACTGTTGGTGGAGCATATTTTGGAATAATAGGAATGTTCTTAGCAGTTCCTCTAATGGCTGTAATAAAAATAATAATAGAAGATTACGTTACTTTCAAACTAGTAGCAAAAAAAGAAATATCATAGAAATAAACAATGATGACTTTATTAAAAGTTACAATTCATAGCCAAATTTATATTTATAGGGTCAAAATATTAATATATTATTTATTGGTAACAATTCGGGGGGACCAACAAATTACAGACTGTTTATAAAGTGGGTAGAATAATTGTATTTTTTCATAACTTTGTGTGTCGCAACTTCCATAATTAAAAAATACTAGTATGTAAGTTGCTCCAATCGCACTCGTTTCACTCGTTTGTTCGCTTACGCAGTTATTAAAAAATACAATTATTTACCCACTTTGGATTAAAGTCTGTTATGCAGTTGGGAGTTACAAATAAATAATATATTAATATTTTGACATATAAAGTTTATTGGCTGTGATTGTAACTATAAAAAAGCCATCAAAATAGTTATCAGCATAATTAATTTTTTTGTAATAAGTACTCAATACCACCTTTTGCAATAGCAGTCAAACTTAGAACAATAATTCCAGCAGTAAGAACACCTATTATAATAGGTGGAATAGCTTTTTTAGGTGGCAAATCTAAAAAATTAGCAACCAAAGAGCCAATCCATGCACCTGTTCCTGGTAAAGGAATTGCCACAAACAAAAACAATCCTAAAGCCACAAAATTCTGTAACTTTGTACTCTCCTCAATTTTCCTAGTAGCCTTCTCAGTAGCCCAATCAATAACTTTTTTAAAAGGTTTCCATCTTCCAAAAAAATCAAACAAAGGACGGATATATTTAACAATAAAATAAACAGGAATAATATTACCAATAAAACTACAAATAAAAGCCTCAATATAATTCAAATGAAAAGTAAAAACCCCAATAGGTATAGCCCCACGAAGTTCAACAATCGGTACCATTCCAACAATTACAGTAAAAAGATATTTTACAAAAATAGGTAAACTTTCCATTGACACAAAATCCTCCTTTAATAAAATTCTTTAGTATTGTACTATAAAAATAAAAAAATGTCTAGTAGCCAATGTGGCATTTGTGATGTGCCATTTGGGACAGGCACCAACGATACATCAATGTACTTTTTGGGACGGGTTACTAGCCTGTTGTATGTTACTGGATAATGGTTTCAAGGCGAGCTACCCCTGCAGTATAAGAATTTCATTACATGTCTCGGCTTGTTACGAAATTTAAGAAATTCTAATTTATTTTATGGCACCCTTTCACAATAGTGAACTATTTCCATAAAATTGCATAGAATTTCTAAAATTTCTCCAGTCACATTCGACATTTCATTCAAATTCTTATACTGCAGGGGCAACTCGCCTTGAAACCATTATCCTGTAACTGCTGTATGAAGAAAAATTTATAATATTATTGTCCAAATAACCTGTCCCAAAAAGCACATCAATGTATCATTAGTGCCTGTCCCAAACGGCACATCAATGTATCATTAGTGCCTGTCCCAAACGGCACATTGATGTATCGTTGGTGCCTGTCCCAGATGGCACATCCCAAATGGTACATTGACTATAATTTAGAATTGTAATATAATACACAAAGAAAGGTAGGTAAAAATGAGATTAGATGAACTTAAGGTAGGAGATAAAGCTAAGGTTGTTAAATTACATGTTTCCAATAGGGAAGTAAGAAGGCATTTGTTAGATATGGGGCTTACAAGAGGGGTTGAAGTTAAAATTAAAAAGGTGGCTCCTATGGGAGATCCAATTGATATAGAGCTTAGGGATTATGAGTTGTGTCTTAGGAAAGAAGATTTGAGTCAGATAGAAATAGAGGTGATTAACTAGATGAAAGTAGCATTGATTGGTAATCAAAATAGTGGTAAGACAACGTTGTTTAATTGTTTAACTGGTATGAATGCGAAAATTGGTAATTGGCCAGGAGTTACTATAGAGAAGAAGACTGGTGTTATTAAGGGGACTAATTATGAAATTACAGATCTTCCAGGAGTGTATTCATTAAGTCCATATAGTTTGGAAGAGAAGGTTTCTCGTGAATTTGTGTTAAATGAAAATCCGGATGTTATTATTAATATTGTAGATGCTACTTCTTTAGAAAGAAGCTTGTATTTGACAACACAACTTATGGAACTGGATGTAAAAGTAATTATTGCTTTGAATATGGCAGATATTTTGGAGAAAAAAGGTATTTTTATTGATGAGAAGAAGTTGCAAGATTTGCTAGGAGTGAAGGTGTTAAAGATTTCTGCTTTGAAGGAAACAGGAATTAAAAAGTTAATACATGAAATTGAAAAGAGTGATTTAGAAAGGACTGCAGTCTTTGATAGTGAGATAGAAAATTCTATTCAAAATATACAAAAGTTAATTAATTTAAAACATAAGAAATTTATAGCAGTTAAATTATTAGAAAAAGATGATTATTTTATGGAACATCAAAAAGCAGAAATCGAAGCAATAGCAACTAATTTAGCAAATAAATATGATACTGATTTAGAAGAAATAATTGCGACACAAAGATATGATTTTATAGAAAAAGTAAAAAAAGTTTGTGTTGAAAGAAAAAAGAAACTAGAATCAATATCTGACAAGCTAGATAAAATATTTTTGAACAAATGGATTGCATTTCCAATTTTCGTAGTAATTATGTTCTTGGTATATTACTTATCTGTTGGAATAATAGGAAGTGCTACTGTAGATTTAGTAGGAGAAGGTATTGAATGGGTAAGTCAAATGGTAGAAAATGGCTTAACTCACATTGGAACTTCAGAAATGCTAATAAGTTTAGTTGTTGATGGTATTATAGCAGGTGTTGGTGCGGTATTAGGATTTGTTCCACAACTTATTATATTGTTTATTTGCATTTCTTTACTAGAAACAACGGGATATATGTCAAGAATAGCATTATTATTAGATAAAGTCTTTAGAAAGATTGGTCTAAGCGGTAAAAGTTTAATTCCGTTCATTATAGGTTCAGGTTGCTCAGTACCAGGCATTATGGGGGCTAGAATTGTAGAAAATGAGCAAGAAAGAAAAATGACAGCTATGCTTACACCATTTATTCCATGTAGTGCAAAATTACCAATTATTGCTCTATTTGCAGGATACTTTTTCAAAGAAAATGCAGGGATTGCTTCTGCCTCTTTGTACTTTTTTGCAATTATAATAATTATAACAAGTGCATATATAATGAAAAAATTCCTATTCAAAAACACATCAAGTACATATATTTCAGAATTGCCAGAATATAAACTTCCAAATGCAAAATATGTAGCAAAAGATGTAACAGATAGAGTATTCTCTTTTATAAAAAGAGCAGGAACAATCATTTTATTGTGTTCTATTGTTATATGGTTTTTAGTATCATTTTCATTTAAATTGGAATATGGCGTAGAAGTAGAGAATAGTATATTAGCAACAATAGGAAGTAAAATAGCTTGGATTTTTTATCCAATAATAGGACAAAATAGTTGGGGAGCAACAGTTTCAGCAATTCAAGGATTAGTAGCAAAAGAACAAGTAATATCATCAATGTCTGTCATTGCAGGTTTATCAGAAGACGTACAAGAAGCTGGTCAAATATTTGCAAGTGGAGGAATTTTCAGTTTCTTTACAGCAGCTTCAGCTTATGCTTTTATGGTATTTAACTTATTTAGTGCACCTTGCTTTGGCGCAATAGGTGCTATGAGAAGAGAATTAGGTGGAACTAAGCAAATGCTAAAAGCAGTAGCTTTTCAAACTATACTGGCTTGGATTTTGGCAAGCATAGTATATCAAATTGGAAGTAGAATTGAAAATGGAACATTAAAATTAGCCGACATCTTAGTAGTAAGTGTTATTGCAGTTGTCGTTATAGCAATAATAGTAAAAAAAGTTAAGTCAAAGGATAGCGGTTGTAAAAATTGTCCAGATAGAAACCATTGTGAAAAAAATAACAAGGAGTAGAAATGGTGTAGCAAAATTTATCAAAGAAAACGTGATACACTTAAGGAGAGAAAGATGAATACAATTTTAGGAGAACTTGGTAAATCAGCAAAATTTGTTGATTTAGAAAAACAAATAGAAAACAAAACAAGTCCGATAGCCATATCGGGCTTAACTAACATTGCCGTTGTACAATTAACAACGGCCCTTCACGAATTTGCAAAAAAACCAATATTACTTATTACTTATAATGAAATTCAAGCCAAAAAATTATATGAAGATATAAAATATTTTACAGATAATGTAGTATTTTTTCCAAAGAAAGAAGTAGTAACTTATGATTATATTGCAGAAAGTAAGGAATTACCTTATGAAAGAATAAAAGCTTTAAATGAAATAAAAACAAAAAGAAATTTAATCATTGTAACTACCATCGAAGCGATGCTACAAAAATTGCCTAATCAATCTAAATTATATGCAAATGAATTACATTTTGAAGTAGGGAAAACTTATAACATAGAGGAAATCAAGAAAAAATTAATTGACCTAGGATATGTAAGATGTGACTTAATTGAAGGAAGAGGTCAATTTGCAATACGAGGCGGAATTGTAGATATATCAACAGATGAAGCGGTTGGGATTAGAATTGAATTTTGGGGAGATGAAGTTGACTCCATACGAAATTTTAATGTAGTTAGTCAAAGGTCAATAAATACCTTACAAAAAGCAACTATTTATCCTGCACATGAATATATTTTGGAAGATTCAATTGACAATATATGCCAAAAAATACAAAATATCGACGCTAAAGATGTGCAAAAACAAATGTTGCAAGAAGATATCGAACAAATAAAAATCGGAAATTACATTAGTAAAATAGATAAATATTTTGACAGTTTTTATGAACAACAGGAAACTCTTATTGATTATATAGCGAATAATTATTGTATATTTTTAGATGAAATTGGTAAAATAAAGCAAAGAGTAAATAATATTGAAATTGACAATAACAATTTAAAAAATGCTTTGTTTGAGAAAGAAAAAATGATACCAGATGCGATAAATAATGTGCTTGCTTATGAAGAAGTACAAGAAAAATTTGAAAAAAGACAAATGGTATATTTAGAAAAACAAGATGTTTCAAATAAATTAGTTGCAGAAAAATATAAGTTTGAGTATAGAGAAGTAAATTATTATAAAAGTGAGATAGAAGGTTTGATTGCGGATTTACAAAAAGCAGTTAAAGATAAGAAGAAAGTGTATATTTTGGTTTCTACTAAGGAAAAAGCGAAGAAATTGCAAGCTTTATTAGATGAAAAAGAGATTGTGAACAGATTAGAAGAAAAATTAAACAAAACAATTGTGGTGCAAGCAAATGAAGCAGTTGTAACTATTACAGTTGGAAAATTATCTGCTGGATTTGAATTTTATGAAACAAAAGAATTAGTTATTGTTGCAGATGAATTGATTGATGGTGAGAAAAAACGACGAAAGATTGTAAGTAATGAATTTAAAGAAGGCGAAAAAGTTGTATTTGCTGATTTAAAAATAGGCGATTATGTGGTACACAGAAGGTATGGGATTGGTATTTATATTGGTGTAAATACAATAAAGGCAGATGGGACAATCAAAGATTACATCAAAATAAAATACAAAAATGATGATATTTTATATATACCAACTAATGATTTGGATTCCATTAGGAAATACATTGGAGGAGATAGAGTTCAACCTAAGGTTAACCGTTTAGGTAGTAAAGAGTGGGAAAATACAAAGAAAAAGGTAAAAAATAATTTAAGAGAAGTAGCCAAAGAATTAATTGAACTATATGCAAAAAGAGAGAAAATACAAGGCTTTGCATTTAGTAAAGATACACCTTGGCAAAACGAATTTGAAGCAAAATTTCCTTATCAAGAAACTGGAGACCAATTGCGTTGCATCGAAGAAGTGAAAAAAGATATGGAAAGTATAAGACCAATGGATAGATTGTTGTGTGGTGATGTGGGGTATGGAAAAACAGAGGTTGCCTTGCGAGCAGCATTTAAGGCAGTTATGGATCATAAGCAAGTGGCTTATCTAGCACCAACTACTGTTTTAGCAGAACAACAATATCAGGAATTTAAAGAAAGAGTAAAAGATTTTCCTATCAAAGTTGAAATTTTGAATAGATTTAAAAGTAAAAAATATCAAAATGAAGTAATTCAAAAATTGCAATTGGGAGAGGTAGACATTCTTATTGGAACACACAGAATTTTAAGTAAAGATGTTATTTTTAAGGATTTGGGATTATTAATTATAGATGAGGAACATCGATTTGGCGTAAAAGATAAGGAAAAAATAAAACAATTAAGGGCAAATATTGATGTTTTAACAATGACAGCAACTCCAATTCCGAGAACTATGCACATGTCAATTGTTGGAATACGTGACATGTCAGTAATTTATGAGCCACCACATAATAGGAAGCCAGTTCAAACTTATGTATTGGAATATGATGAAGAAGTAATCAAAGAAGCCATAACTAAGGAATTGGAAAGAGAAGGACAGGTATTTTATCTTTATAACAATGTGGAAGGAATTCAAAAAAAGGCAGATGACATATCAAGATTAGTTCCAGAATCGAATGTTGTTTATGCGCATGGAAAGATGACAGGTTCAAAGATAGAAGAAATTATGAAAGAATTTATTGAAGGAAAAAGCAATGTATTAGTTTGCACAACTATATTAGAATCTGGAATAGACATACCAAATGCCAATACCATAATCGTAGAAAATTCTGATAGAATGGGCTTAGCACAGTTATATCAAATACGAGGAAGAGTTGGAAGAGCCCAAAGGCAAGCATACGCATATATTACCTATAAAAAAGACAAATTATTATCAGAAGTGGCTGATAAGAGATTAAAAGCCATAAAAGAATTTACAGAATTTGGCTCAGGCTTCAAAATAGCAATGAGAGACCTAGAAATAAGAGGAGCAGGAAGCCTACTTGGAGAAATCCAATCAGGGCACCTAGAGCAAGTTGGCTATGATACTTATTGTAACTTGCTAGAAGAAGTTGTAAAAGAAATGAAAGGAATAAAAATTGAACCAGAACAAGACATACAAATAGATTTAAATGTAACAAGCTATATACCAGATGAATACATCCAAGACGCAAACCAAAAAATAGAAATCTATCAAAACATAGCATTATGCAAAAATGAGCAAGACATCCAAAACATTATAGACGAAATCATAGACCGCTTTGGAAACATGCCACCAGAACTAGAAAACCTAATTGCCATAGCCAGAATAAAATACCTAGCCAAAAAACTAAAAATAAGCAAAATTGCTAGCCATAAAACAGCAGTAATATTTACATTTGAAGCCAACGGATTCAACCTAGACATCAATCAATTAGTCAAAACATTTGCAAATAAAATAAAATTTTCAGCAGGCGTAAAACCAATGATAACCCTAGAAATAGGAAGCACCAAAGAAACACAAATACTAAACAACGTAACACAATTCCTATGTACCGTTTGGGACAGGCACAAATGATACATCAATGTATCATCTGGGACAGGCACAAATGGTACATCAATGTACTTTTTGGGACAGGTTATGTTTTGTTAAATGTTTTGATATTTGTGCGGTTTAAGTTTGAAAGACCAACTATAAAGGAAGGAGATAAGCAATGCAAAGAATTACTAGTAAAGAAAATGATTTGATTAAGCATATAAGGAAATTGAAAGACAAAAAATATCGTGATTTAAATAATGAGTATGTAATAGAAGGTGTTAAATTAGTATCAGAAGCAATTCGGCGAAAAAGCTTTAATTAAGCAAATTGTACTGTGTGATGATTGTGAAAATAATGAGTTGATTCCAAAAGAATTGATGTATGAAATTGCAAGATATGAATGTATTTATGTGCCAGAGAAGATTTTTAAATATGTGTCAGATGTACAGACACCTCAAGGAATTCTAGCAATATTAGAGAAAAATAACAGTAATATCGAAATTGATTATACACAAGATGTTATAGTTGCTCTAGATAATGTGCAAGATCCTGGAAATTTAGGAACAATACTAAGGACTGTAGATAGTGTTGGTCTAACTCAAATATTAATATCTAAAAATTCGGCTGATAGCTATAATTCAAAGGTTGTGCGTTCTACTATGGGAGCCATATTTAGAGTTAAGATTATAGAATGTGAAAATTTAGAAAATACCTTAAAAGAGCTTCAAAAACACAAGTTTGAAATAGTGGTTTCTTCTTTACAAGCAAAAAATACAATCTATGATGTTGATTATCATAAAAAAGTAATTATTATTGGGAACGAAGCCAATGGCGTGGAAACTAATATACAGGAAATGGCAGATAAAAAAGTAAAAATTCCAATGCTTGGAAAAACAGAAAGTCTTAATGCATCTGTGGCTACAGGAATTATTTTATATGAATATGTAAGGGACGTTATCAGGGGTGAAAAAAAATGATACATTTGTTATTTATACCTGTCCCAAAAAGCACATTGATGTGCCATTGGTGCCTGTCCCAAATGATACATTGATGTATCGTTGGTGCCTGTCCCAAATGGTACATTTGGCACATAATTAATATAGAAAGAGGGAGTAAATGTGAAAATAAATATTGTTATGGTAGAACCAGAAATTCCTCAAAATACTCGGAAATATTGCAAGGACCTGTGCAATAACAGGTGCAAAATTGCATTTGGTTCATCCGTTGGGGTTTAGAATTGATGAAAAGTCGCTTAAGAGGGCTGGGCTAGATTATTGGGATAAGCTTGAGGTGGAGGAGCATGTTTCGTTAGAGAAGTTTTTGGATAAGTATAAGCCAGAAAATAATTATATGTTTTTTGCAACGACTAAGGGGAAGACGAAATATACGGATGTGGATTATTCTAAGATGGATGAGGTTTTTGTGTTGTATGGGAAGGAAACGAAGGGATTGCCAGAATGGCTTTTGGAAAGATATTTGGATACGAAAACGATTAGAATTCCTATGCTGGCTACATTGAGGTCGCTAAATTTGTCAAATAGTGTGGCTATTATTACTTATGAAATTTTGAGACAACATAATTTTGAGGATTTGCAAGAAATAAGTGATTATTTCGATACATAATTACATAGAATTTTTTCAAAGTATGTGCCTCTGAAGTATAAGAATTTGAATGGAATGTCGAATGTGCATGGAGAAATTTTAGAAATTCTATGCAATTTTATGGAAATAGTTCACTATTGTGAAAGGGTGCCATAAAATAAATTAGAATTTCTTAAATTTCGTAATAAGCCGAGACATGCAATGAAAATCTTATACTTCAGGGGCATATGCTTTGAAAAAATCACATAGTAACAATACATAGAAAATCTCAGTTTAAAACTAGTAAAATGCCATGAAAAAAATGTAGAAATATAAGAAGTTTTGTCGAATTGTAAGAAGTTTTGTAAAAACACTTGCAATTCTTCTTTTTTCGTGCTTTAATGTAATAAAAGAGTACTTTATGTTCATTAAACATAATTAAAAATTATTATAAGGAGGGATGGGAATGAAAGTGTTTACATATAAAAACTATATTCAATGTATTCATACACTAAGACTAAATACATTATCACAATTAGCAGAAGAGAGTACAGAATATAGACTAGAAACTAAAGAAAACAATTTGTTAGATAAACAAATTAGAAAGTTACTAAAAGATACAGAAGAATTGGCACAGTTTATTAATATGATTCTTATGCCAAAAGAAAAAGTGCAATCAAAAGAACTTATATTGTATACAAACGGAAACATCTCAAAAGAGGCAGACATTATCTATCAAATAAAAAACAAAGAAATGTATTTTTGGATAAAACATCAATCCAGCATAGACAATAATATACAATACAAAATTTTAAATGACTGCATAGATATAATAAGAAAATTTAGCAGAAATCAAAAAAATAAAAAAATGTACACATATCCTATAATTGTACCTATTGTAATTTATACAGGAGAAAACAAATGGAAATTTCCGAAAAAAGCAAAAAAACGAGTAATGGATGATTACTTATTAGACAACTATCAAGTAGATTTAGATTATAATCTAATAGACATAAAAAAAATCTCTAATCAAATATTATTAGAAAGTAATACCTTATTTAGCAATGTTATTTTGATAGAAAAAGCACAGACCAAAGAAGAAATGATAGAAAATTTAGCTAGCATTATAAAAGCTACTAAAAAAAGTGAAAAGCTAAAAAAATTAGTTATTATAATGAACTATTTATTGGACAATCTATTACAAGACATTCTAGAAAAAATAGAAAAAAAACAAATAAATATAAGTAGTAATGTTTATAATTAATTTTGTACAAGCTTAGATTTTTTTCAAAAATTTAATTCATCATTAATTTTAGTAAAAAAATATTTAAAAATTTCTAAAAAAAATCCTAGAAATATTAATATTAATAGTTTCAAAATTACTATACTATATAGCCCAAACAAAAATTAAAAGTATATGCTATAAAAGTTATTAGTAATTTTTCAAGAAAAGGAGGTGATGCCAAAATAAAAAAATTAAGAGAGGAGGTGACAAAGGCATAAAGGTAAAAATTGCACAAATGACTATTGTAATATCTGCAATGGCATTAATTTTAGCTACTTGCATTTTTGTAAGAAATTTTTTAGAGTACAAAGAATGCAAAGACTCTACTATGAAATTGACAAAGTATGTGATAAAAGAAAATAACAAAACCAATATAGACTGGCAACAATTAGAAAAAATCAATAAAGATATTATAGGCTGGATAAGAGTAGAACACACTAATATCAATTACCCAATACTAAAAGACAATAGTAACTTAAAATATTTAAAACATTCATTTGATGGAAAAAGCAATCGTAATGGCTCCATATTTACATTAGATGATAATCCTTTACAAAACGAAGAAACTACTATATATGGGCATAATATGCAAAATGAAATTATGTTTTCGGAATTAGCTAAGTATATGAACGAAGATTTTTTTAAGGAACACGCTAGTTTTGAAATAAGTACAAAAAATCAAAATTATAAAGCAATAATATTTAGCTGTTATTCAATAGATGAAAGCCAAGAAGAAGAAAATATAAAATCATTAGATTTTGCACAAGAAGTAGACTATTATAAAAAAGCAAGCAAGTATCCAGTAGAAAACATCGATAATATAAAAAAAATAGTAAAATTATCAACATGCTCATACATAAATGCAAAAACACATCCAACAAACCAAAGACATTATATTATTGCAAGTATCATACCTGTGGAATAAAGTGTTTTACACTAGATGTTTGCTTGCATAAAATAAAAAATTAAAAAAGGAGGACAATTTATGAAATTAATAACTAAAAAAATAATAACAGCTATTTGTCTATTGCTTGTTCTTTTCACATCAACTTTTTCTGATATAGCTTTAATCTCATCAAAAGTTTATGCAGCAACAGAAAATGAAAATATTGCAGAACAAAATGAACAAAAAGTTCTTGAAAAAAGTGAAGAAAATGAACAAAAAAACAGTAACAAAAGTAGCAATATAGAAAAGACAGGAGAAAAGGCAGGAGAAAACACAGAAGAAAACACAGAAAAAAATACAGAAGAACATCAAGAACAAAATACACAAAAAAATTCAGAAGAAAGTGTAACAGTGAGCAAAGACAACGGAATAACAAATGACACAACAGCAGTATTACCAATAATTACAAATGATTTTGAAATAGGAGAAAAGGTTGCTATTTTAATAAATAACAAAGGAGAAATTAAGGTAGTACCAACATCTTATTCAGACATTGAAAATTTGTGTGATGAAGAAACAAAAGTATATTTTGGCAAAATAACCCAAAAAGGAATTGAAGTAGAAAAAACAGATGAAACAATAAATACATATTTAAATAAAACCGAGGAAGAATTAAACAAAATTGTTCAAATATTAACAAAAGAAGAATTAAATCAAAAAGTCAAAACTTATAACAGTATCATACCTATTACAGAAGAAAAAAATCAAGGAATTATGACATTAGACGCTCTATCACAGTTAACTTCAAATGCAGTATTTGGAGTAGTAGTAGGCTCACTTAATCGATTTGGACACGAAATGCACTTTGCAAGAGTAAATGGACAAGAATTTTTAGTCTTTTGTATGGAATATGGAAAAACATCTCCAACTAATCACGAATATGTATATGGTTCGGAATTTACTGCATACACTGATGAAACTTTAGCAGGTCTCGCAACAGAAATTTATTTTGGGCATGTTATAGAATATGGAACAGGGATTCCTAGTACAGATGAAGGGTGGAAATCAGCCATTGCAGCACAGCAACAATGTTGGTGGACTTCAAAAGAAGAAGGATATATGAGCAAATATCCAATAGAAAGTACATGGAAGTCTAATTGGCTAACATATAGTTCATATTTAGAATGGTATAATGCCCTAGAACAAAGGATATCTCAGTATTATGATGTAGATGCAGAACAACATACATATTATACTAATATGAACTGGAGCGGATTGACATTAGAAGTTGGAAAAACAAAGGAATTAAACAACGATTGGTTTAAAAGATTTGGTACTTTTTCTACAGAAACACAAGGTGTCAAATTTGAACATGAAAGCAGATCCAATATATTAAAAATAACAGCAAGTAAAGTAATTGACAATTTAGATTTTAATAGTGCAGATTTTGGCATAAAAGGACTATTGCCAAATGGATCAGAATATAATCCTGATAGCACTCATGTTTACATCGCTTTTACATCCTCTAGCATACAAAATATGTTGTATTCGAATTATGTTGAACCGATAGTATTCCATATAAATCTAAAAGCAGTAGGAGGAAAAATATCTTTAACTAAGGTAGATAAAAATGGAAATGGAATACAAGGAGCAGTATTTAGTATAACAGCAGCAGAGGATATTCAAGGCACAGATAAAGAATATTCAAAAGGAGAAGAAATTGGCAGAATTACTACAGGTGCTGGTGGTCGAGGAACTTTAGAAAGTGTACCATTAGGAAAATATAATGTAACCGAAGTTTCAGTTCCACGAGGTTATATATTAGATACTACTGTTCATCAAGCTGAGGTAACAGAAACAAATTCAGAAATAGACTTAGGAAATATAGAAAATGCTGAACCAACAGGAAAAATAATCTTCAAAAAAGTTAATGATAATGGCGATGGCTTAGGAGGAGTTGAATTTGAGCTATATGCAGATGAAAACATAACAGATGCATCTCGGAAATGTAACTTATTATACAAAAGGCCAAAAAGTAAAATCTGTTATAACGTCAGAAGATGGAACAGCAAGTATTGATAATTTGCGACTAGGAAGATATTACCTAAAAGAACTTTCTGCTCCAAATGGATATTTATTAGATGAAACAGAACACAAATTTAGTATTGACTATGTAGACGAACATACACCTGTAATTCAAATAGACTTAGGAGAAATTATTGATTTAGAGCCTACTGGAAAAATTACTGTTGTTAAAACAAATACGAATCAAGACACTGTACAAGGTGCAAAATTTGTTGTAATAGCCAAAGAAGATATTGTAAACAAAGCAGGAACGGTCACTTATTTTCATGCAGGAGATGAAGTAGGTAGCATAGATACCAGTACAAACAGTTCTGGAACCTTAGAGAATTTACATTTAGGAAAATACTATGTTCAAGAGGTATTTGCACCTACAGGATATTTGTTAAATGAAAACAAATATGAAGTAGAATTAACTTATGCAAATCAGACAACATCAGTAGTTTTGGGAGATGCGACTATTGTAGATAAAGAGCCAACAGGAGTAATAGATGTTAGCAAAGTAGATGTGCTTACAGGGAATGGAGTAAGGCCAGATGGGCAATATCATCATGGTGATGCAACATTTGCAGGAGCAGTTTATACTTTATATGCTGGCGAAAATATAACAAATTATGCAAAAACAGTTACATATTATAGACCAAATGATGCAATTGCGACTTTCACATTTGATGCAAAAGGATTTCCATCAATTACTATACTAAATAATGCAGATGGTGTAAATTTAAGCATAGATGGGAGCAAGTTAAAAGGTGTTCCAATGGGACAATATTATTTGCGTGAAACTACTAGTCCAACAGGATACACACCAGATACAACAACATATAATTTTAGAGTAGATTACATAGACCAGTTGACAGAAGAAATCCAAGTACAACAAACAGTTACAGAGCAAGTACAAAGGGCTAAATTTGAAATTATTAAGGTATCAACAGACACAAATACAACAGCACCAACAGTAGATAAAGCAAAATTTACAGCAATATTAGAAAAATATGTAAAATACTATGGTAGTTTTGATGAGGCATATAAACATATAGAAGAATTTGCAGAAGATGAGTGGTGCACATTTGAAATCGGATTAAATGGGCATGGAGTGTCAGACTTTCTAGCTTATGGAGACTATGTGGTTTCTGAAACTCATGTGCCAGAAAATGATATAAATCAAGTAGAAGATTTTACAGTTACAATAGACAAAGATAGTGATGGTGTTATAAAAGAAGTAGTAGAAAATGATAGTCCATTTACATCTTATATAAAGATGGTAAAAAAAGACAAAAAAACAGGAAAAACAGTTACATTTTCTAATGCAACATTTGAATTATATAGATATGACAAAGCAACAAAAGAGTGGAATTTAGTGCAATGTAAAGTTGGCTCTAACTATTATAGAGAATGGTCAACAGATGAAAATGGAATATGTGAAACTCAAGTTAAATTATCTGCTGGCACATATAGATTAGTAGAAACTAAAATTCCAGATGGATTTAATCAATTAGATGACAATTTGATATTCTATGTAAATACAACAAATCCTAGTTTGGAATATGATTTGAATGAAGATGCATGGATAACAGTTGAAGTAGAAAATGAGCAACCTACTGGTAAAATAGTATTAAATAAATCAATTGCCATAAGAGAAGGAGTTGACAAATCTTTTGTAGATGGTCATAACTTTGGCGGAATCCAATTTAGATTAAAGGCCAATAAAGATATTATAGATTGGGCAGATGGTTCTATTATTTACAAAGAAGGACAAATTATTGGAACTTACAATTTAGATGCAGATGGCAATTTAGAAATTGCAGGATTACCAATGGGAAGTTATAACTTAGAAGAAATAAGTACAAAAGATGGTTTAGTATTAGATAGTACAATTCATAATATTATTTTTGAACAAAAAGATACCAAAACAAAAGAATATGTCCAAAATTTAGATATTTCAAATGATACTACCTTAGTTCAAATATCAAAATCTGATATAACTGGAGAAAACGAAGTAGTAGGTGCAAAATTACAAGTCATTGATGAAAATGGAAATATTGTAGATGAATGGATTTCTAAAGATAAGCCACATACAATAGAAGGTTTGTTAGTTGGTCACGAATACACATTACATGAAGAAGTAGTAGCAGATGGATATGTAAAAGCAAGCGATATAAAATTTACAGTTGAAAATACAGCAAATCCACAAAAAGTTACAATGATAGATGAGCAAGTAAAAGTTTCTAAAACTAACATTGAAGGGCAACTGCTTATAGGAGCTAAATTGCAAGTAATAGACAAACAAGGAAATGTAATCGATGCTTGGGTAACAGATGGCAAAATTCATAATGTTAAAAATTTAATAGAGGGTGAAACCTATATTATACAAGAAATTGAAGTGCCTGACGGATATGTAAAAATGGCAGATGAAGAATTTACAGTTCCAACAGATAAAAGAAATTTAGATATTGAACTAATAGATAAAATAGTTATAGTTAAGAAAACTGACTTTGCTACAGGAGAAGAACTAGAAGGTGCACAGTTAGTCGTAACAGACAAAGATGGCAATGTAGTAGATGAATGGATTTCTGGAAAAGAAGTTCATATTGTAGAAGGATTGGTAGAAGGAGAAACTTATACATTAACAGAAAAAACTTGCCCTGATGGATATGAGCAAGCAGAAAGCATAGAATTTACAGTTACTAGTGACAAAGAAACACAAGTAATTGAAATGAAAGACAAAGCAATTAGTACAAACGAGGAATTAACTGAAAATAAAGTTACACCAGGTAAAATTTTAAATGTACAAACAGGAAATGAAATAAATGACATGATATGGCTTATATTAATAGGAATTTCAGTATTTGTACTTATAGTTTGTTTGTTATATTTAAAAAGGAAAAATAAGAAATAAAAAGTAACTTTTATATGTCAAAATATTAAAAACTTCTTTACAAAAGCCCAAAAATAGTATAAACTGAACTCAGGTGATATAAATGTATTTAAAAAGACTAGAATTGCAAGGTTTCAAATCATTTGCAGATAAAACAGTATTAGAATTTAAACAAGGAATAACCTCTGTTATAGGTCCAAACGGTTCTGGTAAAAGTAACATATCAGATAGCATAAGATGGGTTCTTGGAGAACAAAGCATGAAATCATTAAGAGGCACAAAAACGCTAGACATCATATTTGCAGGAACACAAAATAGAAAATCACTTGGCTTTGCAGAAGCATCCCTTATTTTTGATAATGCTGATGGAACTTTACCTATAGAATATACGGAAGTAACTGTAACTAGAAAAATATATCGTAGTGGAGAAACAGGATATTTCATCAATAAAGTTCCTTGCCGATTAAAAGATATATTAGAATTATTTATGGATACAGGAATTGGTAAAGATGGATATTCCATTATTGGACAAGGAAAAATTGATGAAATATTAAGTAATAAATCAGAAGACAGAAGACATATTTTTGAAGAGGCTGCAGGTATTGTTAAATATCGCACAAGGAAAGCAGAGAGTGAAAAAAAGCTAGAACATACAAAATTAAATTTGCTTAGGATTAATGATATTTTATCAGAAATAGAAAATAATATGGAACCATTAAAAATGCAAGCAGAAAAAGCTAAAAAATATTTAAACCTAAGAGAAGAACTTAAAAACATTGAAATTGGTTTATTTATTTATAACATTGAAAAATATAAACAAAATTTGCAAGAATTAATTGAAGATGAAAATATTTATGTCACACAATGTGAAGAAGAAGAAGAAAATCTAAATAAAATTAAGCAATTAAAAGAAGAATTAAAAATACAAATAGATGAAATTACAAAACAAATTGAAGATTTATCTAATTTAGCATTTGATAGCCAAAAAGAAATTGAAATGCTAAATTCTAATATTCAAGTGTCAACAACCAAAATTGCTAATAATCAAGAAAATCAGGCAAGATTCCAAGTAGAAATAGAAGAAACTAAAGCCAGAAAAATATCTTTAGAAGATGAAATGAAACAAAGAGAAGAAAAGAAAGAAAATCTAAAACAAAATAAAGAAAAATTTGAAAAAGAGCTACAGCAAAAAGAGAAAGAGCTTGCAGAGATTACCAAAACTTTATCTTCAAAAGAATTAGAAATAGAAGCACATAAAGCACAAGTGGAAAAGAATACAGATAAAAAATATGAATTGCAAGCAGATATTAATACACAAAATATTAATTACGAAAACTTCCAAAAAAGACAAAATCAAATAAAAAATGAAATATCAAATCAAATATCACAATTAGATGCCACACGTCTGCAAAAAGAAGATATAAGCAAACAATTCTATGTAATAGATAATAAGAGAAATCAAATTATAAAGAGCTTAGAAGAAATAAATGAACAAAAAGATTCTGTGGAAAAAAATATAAAAAATTATGATAGTCAAATAAATGCATATCAAAGTGAAATGAGAATTAAAGAATCAAAATTGAAGTTTTTAATTGAAACTGAAAAAGAAAAAGAAGGCTACATCAAAAGTGTAAAATCATTATTAAAAGATTGCGAAAATAATCAAG
Organism: uncultured Clostridia bacterium; assembly: GCA_947626865.1. Classification (GTDB taxonomy): domain Bacteria; phylum Bacillota; class Clostridia; order TANB77; family CAG-508; genus CAG-269. The sequence goes on along the minus strand of CANQTZ010000001.1, from coordinate 7,428 downwards.
AACTTGGGCAAGGTATGTGTGGTGTGCTTGCAAATCTTATTGAAGTACCAAAAGAATACCAAACAGCTATTGAAATGTGCTTAGGAGCAAGTTTGCAAAATATTGTTACTCAAACAGAAAATGATGCTAAAAAATTAGTAGAACATTTAAGAAAAAATAATTTAGGAAGAGCATCTTTTTTACCAATTTCATCTGTGAAGGGTAAAAAGTTGGATAAAATAAAAGGCAATGAAAAAGGGCTTATTGGAATTGCTTCAGATTTAATAAAATTCGATAAAAAATATGAGGCTATTATCCTTAATTTGTTGGGCAGAACTGTAATTGTAGATAATATGGATACAGCTATAAAAATAGCTAAACAAAATGGTTATACCTTTAGAATTATCACAATAGAAGGTGATGTTATAAATCCATCAGGTGCAATTACTGGAGGATCTGTTGCTAAGAAAACTGTTAATATTCTAGGAAGAAAAGGTGAAATTGAACAATTAGAACAAGATATTAAGCGCTTGAAGAGTAAAATTGCAACATTAGAAAAAGAGAAACAAGAATATGAAAATTCTATACAAAATACTATAGAAAATGCCATAAGTTTAGAAAAAGAGTTGCAAGAAATAGATATAACTTATGCCACAGAAAAACAAAAAGTGGTAGCTATTGATGAAAATATTGCTAGGTTCCAAAAATATTTGGAGCAATTAAAAGAGGAACAAAAAGCTTTAGAAGAACAAAAAGAAACATCAATTAAAAATAGAGAACAACTAGAACAACAAATGCAAGATTTAATTCAAGAAACTGAAAATTTGACAGAAATAATATCTGAATTTGCTAAGTTAAATAAGGATAATCAAAAATATGTGGATGACCTAAACTTTGATATAACAAATTTGAAGATTTCTGTTTCTTCGTTTGATGAAAGTGAAGTTTCTATTCAAGAAATTCAAGATAGAATTAAATCTGAAATTGAAAATGCTAATAAGAGCATTGAAAATAAAAAACAGCAAATTGAACAAATTCAACATGATAATCTTGAATTAGAACAAACGATTCAAGAGACTAAAGATAAAATAAATCAAATAAAAGAAGATGTGCAAAATAGTAGTTCAAAAATTGAGGATTTAAAACAGGAAAGAATTGAAAAAAATGAAAAATTATCAAAACAAGAAGAAGAAATTACTTCTAAATTCAATAATATAGAAGAACTTAAAGCACAGATTGTAAAAATTGATGTTAAGAAAACGAAAACAGAAGAAGATATGAATTCTATTATTAATAAAATGTGGGATGAATATGAATTAACTCCAAACACAGCTGGCGAATATAAAAAGCCAGAAAATATTAGTCTAACACAAAAAAAGGTGAACGATTTACGAGTGGAAATTAGGGATATTGGTAGTGTAAATGTAGATTCTATCCAAGAGTATCAAAATTTGAAAGATAGATATGATTTTATGTGTGAGCAAAGAGTTGATTTAGAGAGCACTATGAGTAAATTAAGAAATGTTATTTTAGATATAACAAAAACTATGAAGGAACAATTTAAAACTAAATTTGAAATGATAAATAAAAACTTCGCAGAAGTATTTTCAGAATTGTTTGGCGGAGGAAAAGCAACATTATCATTAGAAGATGAACAAAATGTTTTAGAGTGTGGAATTGACATTACTGTACAACCTCCTGGAAAGAAATTACAAAATATGATGCTATTATCTGGAGGAGAAAGGGCTTTTACTGCAATTGCGTTATTATTTGCTATACTTAAAATAAACCCTGCACCATTTTGTGTATTAGATGAAATAGAAGCCGCCTTAGATGATGTTAATGTATATAGATTTGCAGAGTATTTGAAGAAATTTTCAAAAGAGACTCAATTCTTAGTGATTACTCATAGAAAGGGAACTATGGAAGCTGCTAATACTGTATATGGAGTGACTATGGAGGAAAATGGAATTTCTAAATTGTTATCTATGAAATTAGGATAATGTTAAAACGGTAATTTTTAAAATTTATTAAAAATTACCGTTTTGTGTTTTTTATACAAAGTTTGCTGTTGCTACTATTTTTGCAATGCTATAAATTAGTCTTTGCTTGGCTGGTGTGCATTTCATTAGTATCTCGTATAATTCTCTGTCCAAATAATTAGGTGTTTTTGGCACTGTTCCTGTTATTAAATATTCAAATGGTATTTCTAATACATTTGCAATTTGAACTAACCTTTTTAGATTTGTTTGTGCTCCTCTTTCTATTCTACTAATATAAACATCTGTTAAATCCATTTCTTCTGCTAACCTTTCTTGTGACCACCTCTTCCTTTTCCTTCCCTCTTTTATTCTTTCTCCAATTAGTTTATAATCAACTTCCATATTACCACTTCCTTCTAAGTAGTAAATATAACACTATAAGTTCTATTTGTCAATATATTTTTATGATTTATATGTAAAATTTGTTTTTTAAGTTCAGGTTTAACAATATATAGACATTGAGAGAAAAATGTGTTATAATAATTTTGTCAATTAAGTCTGGTATATTCTAGACATTGTTGATGTTTACCCTTGGTTAAAGGGAAAAAATGATTTGTTTAATTGCTGTAAACGTAAAAAGGAGGAGTATATGATAAACATAGAGATTCCAGATTCGGTATTGTTCCCTGCAATTAGGACGAACTCGTTTTATGACGAGGATGATGAGAACGCCAGAGTAGTAGCCTCTGGGTTCTTTCAGTCCCCTAATTATAACTGGGGATACGATATAGACTACGGTGATGACGACGTACGAACAAGCGAGAATAAAAAAGATAAGTAAATAGTAAAAAACAGCAATTAAATAAATCAGCCTCTGCTAAATGTTTTTTGGCAGAGGTATCTTTTTTTCGTGAATTGTAACAATTTAACATATCCATGGTACAAGCCACATATAATTAAAAGAACAAATAAATACAAAGGAGAGTAGATTATGTGGGAAACGTTAAGAAAAGAAGATGTTTTAAGAAAATTGGGAGTAGATGCAAGTAGTGGTTTAAGTGCCAATGAGGTAAAACAAAGGCAAGAAAAATATGGGAAGAATATTTTAAAAGACAAGCCTAAAGAAAGTATTATTGTCAAATTTGTAAAACAATTTAATGATTTTATGATTATTATTTTAATTATTGCTTCTATTATTTCGGCATTTATCGCCAATGTAGAAGATTCTATAATTATTATTGCAATTGTAATTTTAAATGCTATTATGGGAGTGGTGCAGGAAGCAAAAGCAGAGAAATCAATAGAAGCTTTGCAAAAAATGGCACCACAAAAAACAAAAGTGATAAGGCAAAGTGAGATTAAAGAAATTAATGCAGAAGAATTGGTACAAGGAGACATTGTTATATTAGAAGCAGGAAATTATGTACCAGCAGATGGAAGAATTATAGAGAGTTTTCAGCTAAAAGTAGAGGAGTCGAGTTTAACTGGTGAAACAGAAGCGGTACTAAAAGATGCAAATAGTATTTGTAAAAAAGACGAGCCATTAGGGGATAAAAACAATATGGCGTTTATGACAAGTATTGTGGTAAATGGTAATGGAAAAATGATTGTAACTGAAACAGGTATGAATACAAAAGTAGGACAAATTGCCAATATGATTATAGAAAGTGAAACACCTCAAACTCCAATCCAAAAGAAACTTTCACAGGTTGGAAAAATATTGGGAATAGTATGTTTGATAATTTGCATTTTTATTTTTATAATAGGAATTTTGAAAAAAATAGAGCCATTAGAAATGTTTATGACATCAGTTGGCTTAGCAGTAGCAGCCATTCCAGAAGGGTTGCCAGCAATAGTTACAATTGTTCTATCTATTGGGGTTACTAAAATGGCTAAAAAGAACAGTATTATTAGAAGATTGCCAGCAGTTGAAACTTTAGGTAGTAGTAATGTTATCTGTTCAGATAAAACAGGTACATTGACACAAAATAAAATGAAAGTAGTAGAAATATATGCTAAAGATGTGAATTTTGCAATTGAACTTGCAAGCATGTGCACTGACTGTGACATTGTGCAAGAAAAATCAACTAAAGAAGCAAGAGGTGAACCAACAGAAGTAGCTTTAGTAAATTATGCTTTAAAAAATGGAAAAAACAAAGAAGATTTGTATCTTTCGATGCCTAGAATTAATGAAATTCCATTTGATTCTAATAGAAAAATGATGACAACCATCCATAAAATTGACAATGGTTATCGAGTTATAACCAAAGGAGCACCAGATGTGTTATTAGAAAAATGTAGCACACAAATAAAAGTTAGGGAGACAATACAAAAAGAAAATTTAAGAATGGCACAAAAAGCATTAAGAGTTATTGCAGTAGCTTATAAAGATATAAATCAGTTACCAAGCAAAATAGAAACAAATAGCATAGAAAACAATTTAACTTTTGTTGGATTAATTGGAATGATTGATCCGCCAAGAGAAGGAGTGAAAGAGGCAGTAAAGACTTGCCAAGAAGCTGGAATTAAAACAGTAATGATAACAGGAGACCATATAGCTACGGCAACTGCAATTGCTAAAGAATTAAATATTTTAAGACCACAAGATAGAGCTATGACAGGAAAAGAATTAGATAACTTATCACAAGAACAATTGGAAAATCAAATAGACAAATACTCAGTATTTGCAAGAGTTACGCCAGAACATAAAGTTAGAATTGTAAAAGCGTGGCAAAAAGCAGGTGCAGTAGTAGCTATGACAGGTGATGGAGTAAATGATAGCCCTGCATTAAAAAAGGCTGATATAGGAATTGCTATGGGAAAAAACGGAACTGATGTAGCTAAAAATGCATCAGATATGATTTTAACTGATGATAATTTTGTAACAATTGTAGAAGCGGTAAAACAAGGAAGAAATATTTATGATAATATTCGAAAAGCTATCCACTTTTTAATTGCAACTAATATTGGAGAAATTGTAACCATTTTAATGGGGCTAATATTAGGATTTAAATCACCATTGCTTGCTATTCAATTATTATGGATTAATTTAGTGACAGATTCTTTGCCAGCTATTGGCATTGGACTAGAACCAGCAGAAAAAGGAATTATGAAGCGAAAACCAGTAAATCCAAAAAAAGGAATTTTTGCTGATGGATTATGGAATAAAATTGTGGTAGAAGGAATTATGATTGGGATGTTAACATTAGTAGCATTTAGTATTGGAAATAAATATTTTGGACTAGAAGTTGGCAGAACAATGGCATTTCTTTCTATGGGGTTATTAGAACTTATCCATAGCTTTAATATAAAAAGTGAACAATCAATTTTCAAAACAGGAATTATGGAAAATAAATTTTTGATTGGAAGTTTTCTTTTAGGAACTCTTATACAACTGGCAGTAGCTATAATTCCTACTTTAGCACAAATATTTAAGTTGGTGCCTCTAAATACTTTGCAATGGGGAATTACTATTGGAATTTCTATTTTGCCAATTCCTATTATGGAGTTACAAAAGAAAGTCAATGAAATTAAATTTGAAAAAATGATGTATCAATTTAATCTAAAATATTGACTTAATTAAGTAAAAAATATAAAATAGTAATGTAAGTATAATCAGACAAGAAGAAAGTAATAATAACAAAAGAAGGAGAAATGTATGGAAAAAAATTGTGTAAAAGAAAATTCAGGAATTACATTATTATCTTTAGTAATTACTATCATTGTATTATTAATACTAGCTACAATATCAACTTATAGTGGAATAACAATAGTTGAGAATTTAAAATTTAATAAGTATACTGCTCAAATGAAAACAATGCAGTCACAGATAAATTTAATATATGAAAAATATAAAAATGGAGAAACCATATCAATAAATGGTAATAGTTACACAGGAGAAAAAATATTAGATATTGGAAGCATCGTTACAAGTGAAGTAACAGCAAAAAAAGATAAAATATTTGATGAATTACAAGAAGATTCAGAAGCAGGGATATATGAGAAAGAAAATTATAAATTTTGGAGTGAAGAATTAATAAAACAACTAGGAATAGAAGGGGTAGAAGGTTCATTTTTTGTAAATATAGAAAAAAGAAATTTTATAAGTTATGACGGAATTGAACATATGGGAAAAACATATTATACATTAAACCAATTGCCAGATAATTTGTATAATGTAGAATATTTAAGTGAAGTAGATAAAGTAAAAGTAGCCAAAAAACTATTAGAAAGTAATACAAAAATTGTGTCTGATGATGGCGTAGATGTATTAATTCCAGCTGATTTTACAATTTCAGATGAATCACCAAATAACGCAAAAGAAGGAATAATAATAACAGACAGTATAGATGAAAATACAGGAAAAAGTAACGGAAATGAATTTGTATGGATACCAATAAATCCTGATTTGACAGTTGTAGGAACGGAAAAGATTATGGCAAAAGAATCAACAGCAGATGGATATACCGGTAAAGATGATAATGATAGAACAAATTATGAAAGTGTGTTTTATGATTTTACGGGAACAGGCTCAACAACAGAATCAACTGAAATGCCATCAGAGTCAAATGGACAAGGAACACTTGGACGTAGAGAACCAGATTCTGGCCTTCATCACGACGGAGCATATGGGGACAAGAATTTCCTAGAAAATCTGCCAAAATGGTTACCTGAGGAAGCGGAACGATACAAAGATTACGATACATTTAAGAAGACGTTGCAAGAAGATTATAATGAAATGATAGATAGTGTAAAAACATATGGTGGTTTTTATGTCGGAAGATACGAAATGGGTGCGAAGGACGTGATTGCAAATGCAGAGTCGTCTGGTAAAGCTACTTCAAAAAAAGGACTAGTAACGAATGCGCTTAATTGGTTTGTATCACGTCAATGGTATGGATTATATTTAAGGGCAAAAACATATACCAATACAAAAAATTCAGTAAAATCACATATGATATGGGGATGCCAATATGATGCGATGTTAAACTATGCATTAACAGGAAATGATAAAGAAAAAGTAACGGCAACAGGAAATGGTTATCATGGAGAAAACGCAAGCTACACAGAAATAACACCAGGAGATAAAATACTAAATATTTTTGACCTAGCAGGAAACCATGCTGAGTGGACATTAGAAGCTTACACACAAGACTACCGAATTGCTAGGGGAGGTTATTATAGCGACACCGGAGATTTTTCGCCAAGTTCTCGAGTTAACTGGGTATCTGACAATGCAAGCGAATTTCTTGGCACTCGTCTAACACTTTATATAAATCCTACATAAAATTAACAAAAATTACTTAAAATGCTGTTGAAAGTATATCTTATTTTAATATAAACCTTCTTATGATAAAATGTCATAAGGAGGTTTTAAATTTCTAAAAAAAGTACTAAATTGCTCGTGCCTCGCAATGGTTCGAATGAATAAGAAAGAAACAATAAATATAAATAGTTAGTCAAAATA